>JALZVK010000162.1 GCA_023301005.1 Saprospiraceae bacterium
AATGAGGTTAACCTCATTCTCTTTTTTTTTCTAAAATTTTAAATTTCAAACTTGCTACCGCTAGCGCCTTTGCTCCGCAAGGTGCTAAGTATTCTTTCAAAGCTATGTGTGTTTTTTCAAATTTTAAAAACGAATAACTTAGCACCTTGCGGAGCAAAGGCGCTAGCGGTATTATGCGTTTTAAATGAATTTTATTTCTTCTTAGACAACATTCTAACCGTAGCCATCTCTCTATAATATTGTCGAGCTTCGATAGCAGGAGCGCCGAAGTAAGTCTTTCCACCTTCCAAAGTTTTGGACACACCTGACTTGGCGAGTACAACTGCTTTCGCTCCAATGCGAATACTTTGAGCAACACCTACCTGACCATAAAGTGTAACTTCATCTTCGATAATCGTTTTGCCACCAATACCAACTTGTGCTGCGAATAGACATTTTTTTCCAACAACAACTCCATGACCAATATGAACTTGACAATCCAATTTAGAACCTTCGCCAATTATCGTATCACCTGAAACGCCTTTGCTAATTGTACAACCTGATCCAATATCAACTCTATCTTCGATAATCACTCGACCACCTGATCTCCATTTTTTAAAACCTTCTTCTGTCTTTTTAAAATAAAAAGCATTCGTACCAATTACACTTCCAGAATTAATGACGACATGGTCGCC
Organism: Saprospiraceae bacterium; assembly: GCA_023301005.1. GTDB lineage: Bacteria > Bacteroidota > Bacteroidia > Chitinophagales > Saprospiraceae > CAJQQY01. The sequence goes on from JALZVK010000162.1 coordinate 675, forward strand.
AATAATCGTATGTTCATGAATGACGACATTGGATTGGATGTAAGTGTACTTTCCAATTTTGACATTTGGAGCGATGATAACATTCGGTTCGATAATCGCTGAGGGATGAATAATCGCTCGGTCACTTATTGGACTAGTCAACGATTCAAAAGGTCGCTGCTTTTTAACAATGCTATTGTAAACTTCAAAAGGTTGTTCGCAAAGTAAGAGAACTTTGCCTTCTGGGCATTCTACTTTTTTATTTAAAATAATAATTGAGGCAGCAGAGTTGAGTGATTTTTGAAAATATTTTTCAACATCAACGAAGGTGATGTCGCCAGTTTCTACTTTATGAATTTCATTTATACCTAAAGCCATAACTGAATCATCTCCGATGATTTCGCAGTTGTATTTTTCCGCAATAGCTTTGATTGGAATTGGAGAAGAAAATTTCATGGTTGAGTTTTATTTTTATCAAGATGAGAAGATGGGGATGGGAACATTTGAACAAGGAACATTCGAACATTCGAATTTCGAAGTTTTTCGAATAGTTTGTGAGTAAACAAACAAGACTATTCGTAGAACTTCTAACTTCAAAATTCGAATGTTCGAATGTTCCCTAATTCTCTAATGCGCTTCTAGCCAATCTTCTCCAGTATCCATTCCTACTAGCATTGGTACTTTTAAATCAGGCATTGCATTTTTCATTTCTTTCTCAATGATAGGTTTTACAGTTTCCAACTCAGGACGATATACATCAAAAACTAATTCATCATGAACTTGAAGAATCATTTTAGTTTTGAAGTTACCTTCTTTAAGTGCTTTGTGAATATTAATCATTGCGATTTTTATCATGTCGGCAGCGGAACCTTGAATAGGTGTATTGATTGCGATACGTTCCGCATTACTTCGGATTAATCCATTTTTAGAATTGATGTCACGAAGTTTTCTTTTCCTTCCTAACAATGTTTTTACGTAACCATGCTCTCTTGCAAATTCAACTGTTTCATCCATATAGGTTTTTAAACCATTGTATTGAGTGAAGTAATTTTTGATCAATTCAGTAGCTTCTTTTCTTTTGATATCTAATTGTTGAGAAAGATTCGTAGCACCTGCGCCATAGATAATTGAGAAGTTAACGGTCTTTGCATTTCGTCTTTCATCAGGAGTAACTTCTTCTAAAGTTTTTCCATAAACTTTTGCAGCGGTAGCTGCATGAATATCATGTCCAGCTTGGAAGGCTTCCACCATTGCTTTGTCATTACTAATTTCTGCGATGAGTCGGAGTTCTATTTGAGAGTAATCGGCAGCGAGTAAAATATGATCTTTGTCTCGAGGAATAAATGCCTTACGAACTTTTCGACCTTGTTCCGTTTTGATAGGAATATTTTGGAGGTTTGGATTGTTAGAACTTAATCTTCCAGTAGCTGCTAATGCTTGGTTGAAGGAAGAATGAATTCTTCCAGTTTTTGGATTAACCATTTTTGGAAGCGCATCCACGTAAGTCGATTTTAATTTTGCTAAACCTCGAAAGGTTAGAATTTTTTGTACAAAAGGATATTCTTTTGCGAGTTCAGACATCTTAGTTTCATCTGTAGAATATTGACCTGTTTTCGTTTTTCTCCAACGGTAAGGAATTTCCATTTTGTCAAAAAGAATTTGACCGACTTGTTTTGGAGAAGCAATATTAAAAGCAACTCCAGCCTCTTCATGAATTTCTTTTTGAAGTTTTTCAATTTCCTTTGCTAACTCTTTAGAGTAGTCATTTAGAAATTCTTCATTTAAATTTATTCCTTCATATTCCAAATCAACTAAGACATTGACAAGAGGCTCTTCTAGTTCGTGATATAATTTTTCGAGTTTCGCTTCTTTTAATTCAGGTTGTAATTTTTCTTGAAGTTGTAAAGTGACATCAGCATCTTCAGCAGCGTAGTCGATCACTTTTTCAACTGGAACATCTCGCATCGTCAATTGATTCTTTCCTTTTTTTCCAATTAAAGTTTCGATAGAAATTGGAGCATATTCTAAATATGCTTGAGAGAGATAATCCATATTATGTCTCAACTCAGGTTCTAACAAATAATGCGCAATCATGGTATCAAAATATTTCCCTTTCATTTCTACGCCATACCATTTTAGAATCAACGCATCATATTTTAAATTTTGACCAGTCTTGGAAATGTTTTCATTTTCATAGATAGGTTTAAATTCATTAACGATAGCTTGAGCTTCAGCTCTATCTGCTGGAACTGGAATATAGTAACCTTCATGTTTTTTTATGGAAAATGAAATACCCACTAGTTCCGCTTCATTAGCATCAATGCCAGTTGTCTCTGTATCAAAACAAATAGATTTTTGTTTAGATAAAAGTTCGATAAGTTCTGCTCGCTTTTCTTTCGTATCAATTAAAATATAATTGTGGTCAATATTGGTAATATTTTTAGTAGCGACTGAATATTCAGGAACAGCTTTAATCGTTGATTTTTTTGAACCAACAGCAGGCGCATTTCCAAAAAGATTCCCTTGCTCACCTGGACCAGCTACATGCTCTACACCTAGAATTTGTTTTCCTAAAGTTTTAAATTCTAACTCTCTAAAAAGGTCAGTTAATACTTCTCGGTTGAATGGTTGTAATTTGAATACCTCAGGGTCAAAAGGAACGTCCACATTAATATCAATAGTCGCTAATGTTTTTGACAGTCTTCCTTGTTCTGCGAATGCTATGACTTTTTCTTTTTGCTTTCCTTTAAGTTTATCCGTATTTTCTAAAAGACCTTCTAATGAGCCGAATTGCTTTAATAATTTTACAGCAGTCTTAGCACCTATTCCAGGAATCCCAGGAATATTATCAACTGCATCACCTTGCATCCCTAAAATGTCAATGACTTGATCCACTCTTTCGATGTCCCATTTTTCGAGTACTTCTTTTCTTCCTAAAATTTCTACACTACCACCAGACCTCGCAGGTTTGTACATAAAAACAGTATCAGAAACAAGCTGTGCATAATCCTTATCAGGAGTCATCATGTAAACATGGAAACCTCTCTTCTCTGCATCTTTAGCCAAAGTGCCTATAACATCATCTGCTTCGTAACCTTGTTTGGTTACAACAGGAATGTTAAAACCTTCGATTATTTTTTTGATGTAAGGAAGTGCGATAGAGATTGGTTCGGGTTGAGCTTCTCGATTAGCTTTATATTCTTTATACATTTCGTGACGAAATGTTGGGCCTTTGAGGTCAAATGAAACTGCAATGTGAGTTGGTTTCTCTTTATTAATAATATTCCATAGATAACGAGTGAAACCTGTTACAGCGGAAACATCCATTCCTTTGGAATTAACCAACGGACGACTGATAAAAGAATAATGAGCCCGATAAACTAAGGCATGACCATCGAGGAGGAATAATTTTTTTTCTGACATAGTAGACTAATGAGAAGGTTTTGTAAATGAGCAACAAAACTAATCAAAAATCTAAAATATAGATAGAGGTTTAAGACTTTAAGAGGAGAGACATCTTTAGAATAAGGGAAAACGGGAAGATGAATTTGAGAAGTATGAAGTTTTGACGAGTATTTTTGTATTTATATTAAAATGAGAAATCCAAATCTTCAGAATGAATATTTGGATTTCCTATTTATAAAAAAAACAATACACTTACGAAGTAAGTAAAACTAAACTAAGGAGTTAAAATAAGCTAATTCGTAAAACTTCATAATTCGAATAGCGCAGCGTTCCCCTATTCAAATTTTAAAATTAAACGACTTGTTAGTCATCAGTCAATCAAACTCACTTACTGAAAGTAAGTGTTGAGTTTAAAATAAAAAAACCCACTCCAAAAAATGGAGTGGGCCTGTAGTGAATTTGTTTGGGCTAAAATCATCAGTAATTCAACCGATGAGGGTGATGTTTATCTTGAAATACTATAAGTCAATCCAATCACGAAATATGATTGAACTGGATTGTCTCCATCATTAGTGCTATCATCAAAATCATCAATTGCAATAGTCTCAGCAGGAATACCAGTACCAGTTAAGAAAGCGTTATAGCTTTCTTGACGGTTTCCTCTTAAACCATACTCAATACCTACACCAATACCTTTCCATGCTGTAAAGTTAAATCCATTTACCCATGTCCAATTAGAGAAATTGTTAGGATCTGAGTAGCTAACAAAAGCAGAAAGATTAGATCTCCATGCAATTCCCATAGGTAAAGATTGAGAGTAATCAGCAACAACCTTAAGTCCTAAAGAAGACTCAAAAGTAAAATCGTCATCAGCGAAAACAAGGTTGTAATTTAATGGGTGAAACACAACAACTAAGTTTGACATTGGTGTCCAAGTTGCTCCAGCTCCAATATCTAAATATCCAGGATTGTTGAAGTTAGTTAAGAAAGTAGAACGGTATTCAGCTAAACCTGAAATCGCCCATTGCTTAGCAATTTTGTAACCAAATAAAGATGTTAGATTAATTGCATCAGCAGTAGTTTCAAATCCTATTTGATCATCGTCAGGTAGTAAATCATTAAGATCTTTATCCAAGATTAATCTAGTTTTTGCAGCAGAAAGACTTAAAGCGTTTCTCCAAAAGTACTTAGGTTGATCAAGGTTAGCGAATGCATTACCTGAAATACCATAAGAAGTTGAAGTAGAATTAGGATTCGCAGTAGTAATCCATTTGTTAAAGTTGCTAGAGTTAAATCCTAAAGAAGCTAAAGCTCCAATTTTCCAACCTGGGAATTCTGAGATGCTTTTTTTCAAAGCATTTACTTCTCCCTGAATAGCAGCTAATTCTGCAGATTTTGCAGCTAACTGACTTTTGAATTCTTCTACTGTTTGTGCATTAATTGCGCTGAATGAAAATGTGAATAGCGCAACGAATAATAATAATTTCTTACTCATTTTTGTTAATGTTTTTTTGTTAAACAAGTTTTTATTTAGTGAATAATGTGATAATAGTTTTTATACGAATAAAAACTATTATGTTTCTGTGTTAGGTCTTAAGAGTTAAAAACTTCGATCTTTTCAGATGCAAATTTATGTAGAGGAATAATGATCTTACTGTTATCTGATTGAACGGTTATAGATGAATTATCCATGTTTACTATAGTGCCTTTAGTACCATCAATAGAAATAATATCCCCGATACTAAATTTATCTTCATTTTGTTTAGAAGCTAAAAAATTAGACATTGCATCTTTAGATGCTAATCCATATCCTAATGCAAATGCTAAAACAATCCCACCTATTAAAATAGAGAAGACTGTACCCATAAAATCAGTTTCTACTCCTAATTGCATTAAAGCACTCATTATACCCATAATGAGAATTAGGAAAAAAACTAAATTACCAATCATTTTGGCAGAAGGAATGTTAAAAGAATCGCATGCTGATTGTACCAATCCTTTGATAGTATCTCCAATCAATAATGCTATTCCTAATACAATAATTGCTACGATTATATTAGGCGTGTAGGTTACTAGTTTTGTCATCAATTCTGAAACAGCTTCTATTTGTAGAATATCAGTAGCAAGAACAATAACAAAAAGTAAAAGGATATAATAAAAAATTTTTGAAAACAACGAACTAGGTACAATCTTAACATTATTGTCTTGTACTATGTCTATTGTATTCAGTTTATCTCCTAAAGTATCAATACCTGATTTTTTTAGTACGCGTTTAATAATACTGGCTACTAATTTTGCAATTAAATATCCAATAATAAATACAACTAGAGCACCTACTATATTAGGTATGACTCCAAAGAAATCAGAAACTAGCTTATTAAAATTTTCAAGCCAGTTTACTTCAAATAAGAGTATTCTCATAATTAAAATTATTGGGGGTTATGTGATTGTTATAGTGTAGATTGATGTTTTTTCTTTTGGTATGAAATAAAAATAATTGAAACTAGTGACGTTGAGGAGGAGTATCTTCAAATGGATCTGTTCCTGTGTGAGGTGGAGCTTTTGGTCCAACCTCTCCTCCGAAGAAATTTACAAACATGTCTTTAGCTGTTCTCGTAAAATGATCGACAACAACTCCGAAATGTCGAAGTAAGTAATACTCACCTTGTACTTTTCTTTGCTCTGCTACACCAGGAAACCTTTCTTCGTGTAACTTCCCCAGTTCCTTCATGTTATTCGTGCTCATGACGTAAAGTTTTAGATCATTGATTGGGAAAAATATCCCGATAGACTTTTTGAGCTTTATGTTTAGCTCTTTTGATTTTCATCTTGATTGCACTTTCCGTTTTATTAAGAATTTCAGCTATTTCTTTAATTGATAAATCATCCTGATATTTCATAAGTAGTACAGCTCGGTCACCAGAAGGAATCATTTCTAAAACGCGGCCTAAACGTTTTACTTCCATTTCTAAGAGTGCTTCATCATTCACCTCTTCGATAATATCTGGTGCATCGTCCATTTCGTCTGAAAAAAGATTTTTTTCTTTTTTCTTCTTTCGTATTGTATCTATACAATAATTGTAGGTAATAGAATAAACCCAAGTAGAAAACTTAGAGCGTCCACTAAATTTTGATAGGTTTAGAAATATTTTGGTAAATATTTCTTGAGTTGCATCTTTAGCAAGTGCTTCATTTTTCAACATAAAAATACACTTACTGTACACCTTACTAGAGTATCTCTTGTAAAGCAGACTAAAGTAGTCAGGACGTTGAGTTTTGATAAACTCGCTGACTAACTCAAAATCTTCCAACTGTGTTTTCCCGTTTGTTCCCAATGGGCTTGAAATTGTATTAATGGGGAGGATTACTTTTTAAAAAGAATTAAAAGCTTCTTATTAAAAATAATCCCGATTGAAATAATTCAAACAGTCTTTTCTGTTGTCTTTGTTAAGACGCTGTTAAAAATGAAAAGACACATTTTTGTCGGCGCAAATGTAGTGAATCATTCTAAATTTATTTTTATTACTTTGTTTTTTTCGAGCAGTATTATGCCTGATTTCTTTATTTTTTAAGTAATTCAGGAAAATTACCTCTTTTTTTGAATAATTTTGATGCTCAATATTATTTTCAAAATTTTTCACATTAAATAATTTTATACTTTATGAGAAACTTATTCTTCCTTTCTATACTCCTTTTTTTGGGTTCTATAGCAGAAATTTCTGCACAACAACCTGCCAAAGGTGATGAAGATGCTTTTTTTATCAAAAGCATATATAATACTGCTTTAACACAAGGTCAATGTTATCCTTGGCTAACTCATTTGACAACAAAAATAGGAGGACGTTTAGCAGGTTCACCACAAGCGGCCGCCGCTGTTGAATACACTCGACAAATGTTAGACAGTATGCAATTAGATTCCGTTTGGTTACAACCTTGTATGGTTCCACATTGGGTTAGAGGAGAAAAAGAACAAGTTCGGATTGTTAATTCCAAAATGATAGGAACTATGGATTTGAATGCATTGGCTTTGGGTAACTCTATAGGTACAGGAAAGGATGGAATTGTTGCAGAAGTGATAGAAGTAAAAAGTAGAGATGAGGTGGAAAAGTTGGGTGTCGCAAATGTGAAAGGAAAAATTGTTTTCTATAATAGACCAATGGACCCTACTCAACTTAGAACATTTAATGCTTATGGAGGTGCTGTTGATCAAAGAACTCAAGGAGCAACTATGGCGGCTAAATATGGAGCAGTTGCAGTATTGGTTCGTTCAATGACTACAAGATTAGATGATGTACCACATACTGGTACACTAACTTATGATGATCAAATAAAGAAAATACCTGCAGTAGCAATTAGTACGAATGATTCAGAATTATTAAGTCGTATTTTGAAAAAGGAAAAGGTCAATGTATTTGTAAGAACGACTTGCGAGACTTTACCTGATGTGTTATCATATAATGTGATTGGTGAAATAAAAGGAAGTGAGTTCCCCGATGAAATCATTTTGGTCGGAGGACATTTGGATTCTTGGGATGTAGGAAGTGGTGCGCATGATGATGGTGCAGGATGTGTACATGCAATGGATGTTATTCAAATTTTAAAAAGATTAAATTACCGTCCGAAGCGAACGCTTCGCTGTGTATTATTTATGAATGAGGAAAATGGATTGGCAGGAGGTCGTACTTATGCAAAGATTTCTAATGAAAAAGGAGAATTCCATTTGGCAGCTATAGAGTCGGATGCTGGAGGATTTACACCAAGAGGTTTTGCAACGGATGGTCATCCTGATATTTTTACTGAAAAATTTAAGAAAATAATTGAATGGTTACCATTGATAGAGCCTTATGGTTTGGGTTTAAAAAAAGGAGGTTCAGGTGCAGATATTTCTCCATTAAAAAGTCAGAAAGGATTTTTAATGGGATTTCGTCCTGATTCTCAGAGATACTTTGATTATCATCATACAGGTATTGATAATATTGATGCAGTCAATAAAAGAGAGTTGGAGCTAGGAGCAGCAAGTATCACCACTCTCGTATATTTGATAGATAAATATGGCTTGTAAGTTTATTTGTTATTTTAAATATGTAAACTTGAGCTTAGAGCTTGTTGGGAAATTATATTTCGGCTAAAAACGCCCTTTTTTTGATGATACTTCTTTGAAAAAAAAGTCAAATAGCGAAGGCTATGTTCCTATTTATTTGCATCGTTTCATCAAAAAATGAATATTTTTATTTCAAAATCCAATTCCCCAACAAGCTCTTAATTAATTTCGTAAAACAAAAGATAAAAATAAATGAGTGAACCTCAGATTGTAAAAGCACATGACTTAAGTTTTGAAATCATGCTATCAGAGCAAGAGATTCAAAATAAAGTCAATGAAATAGGTGAACAACTGAAAAAAGATTATAAGAATAAGAGACCTATATTTTTAGGAGTATTAAATGGCTCTTACGTTTTTACAGCAGATTTAGCTCGTGCTTATGGAGAAGAGTGTGAAATTTCATTTATCAAATTATCATCTTATTCAGGATTAGAATCTACTGGCGAAGTATCAACTGTAATTGGTTTAACTACAGAAATAGAAAACCGTCATATTATTGTTGTAGAAGATATTATTGATACAGGTAAAACAATGTTTGAGTTTTTGCCTACTTTGAAAAAAATGAAACCAGCATCAGTTGCCTTTGCTACATTCTTACTCAAACCTGATGCTATCAAATATGATATTCCTGTAGATTATGTTGGTTTTAAAATACCTAATAAATTTGTTATTGGTTATGGGTTGGACTATAATGAGTTAGGTAGAAATCTACGAGCAATATATCAACTAAAATAAAATATGGAAAACTGGATAAACATATTAGGTTATGTTATAGGCGTATATATACTTATATGTCTTGTTTTCTATTTTCTTCAAGATTTCTTTTTTTTCCGTCCCGAAATATTACCTCGTCATTTTGCTTATCAATATGCTTTTCCATTTGAAGAAGTCAACTTCGATATGGAAGATGGCGGATTTATTAATGGCATTCATTTTAAAGTACCTAACTCCAAAGGAGTTATTTATTATTTCAAGGGAAATTCAAGAAGTGTAAAAGGGTGGGGGAAGTTTGCAAGAGATTTTGTGAGTAAAGGATATGATTTCTTTATGGTGGATTATCGAGGTTTTGGAAAAAGTAAAGGTAAACGAACCGAGTCCATATTATATAATGATGGACAACATGTGTATAAATGGTTAACTACTCAATATGATGAAGATAAAATAATAATATACGGACGTTCACTTGGAAGTGGAATTGCTACTCGAATTACTTCATGGAATGATCCTAAAATGTTGATTTTAGATTCTCCTTATTTTAGTTTTTTTCATCAAGTCAAAAGGTATGGATTTTTGCTACCTATTAGATGGATGTTGAAATATCAAATCCGTACGGACCATTTTATAAAAAAAGTAACTTGCCCTATATTTTTTATTCATGGAAAGAAAGATCGTTTGATTCCATATAATCATAGTATGGATTTACAAAAAATAGTACCTCATCAAAGTCATCTATTTCCTATCGAAAAAGCTCATCATAATAATTTGCCAAATTTTTCGGAATATCAAGATGTTCTGTATGATATTTTAAATGATGATGATTTTTTTGATCGCTACTTAAAGAAAAATTATAAGGCTGAATGAAAAATATTTCCAAAGTAGCTTTCATCTATGATAAAAAAGTTATAAATTTGCGTTCGCTTTTGCGGGATTGACCCATGGTGTAATGGTAACACTACGGTTTTTGGTACCGTCATTCTAGGTTCGAGTCCTAGTGGGTCAACAAAAAAACCTTATAAACTTAACGTTTATAAGGTTTTTGTCTTTTATACTGTCATGTTTACCGTCAATTCTTAAATTTCATCATATTTCAAGTTGGTATATTTTCTTTCTAACTCAGATTAGATATTAGACTTGTTACCTTTTGAGAAATGTGAAAATTTCTTCCTTGTCTGAATAGATGTTTTTAAAACAATCTCAACGAAATCCACGAAATCACTACAAATCCTGTTTATTTAACACATCTTAACAAAATAATTTAACTATTAAACCTTTCTATCATAGAGCTTTTTAGGTATTTTTACACTCTCTTGACAAAGAGCTTTTACAAAAACCTACTTCTTAAATTAAAACAACTTAAAGGTTATGAAAAATTCAAAAAATCTTATCGTTTTTTTAATGATGCTTTTCTTCTTTTCTTCTTGTAAGAAAGATGGAATAGAAATCACTTACGAACGATATACACCAGAAGACTATTCAGTATTAACTGAATCGCTTACTCTACCAAATGATTTATTAGATTACACTTTTGTATTTCCTAAATATTATAATTCTCGATCACTTTCTATGGATAGTGATTTAGCGACTTTAGGTCGGGTAATGTTTTATGATAAAAATTTATCAGACGATCGTACTATTTCATGTGCATCTTGCCATAAGCAAGAATTAGCTTTTGCTGACGATGCAGCTTTTAGTGATGGAGTGAATAGTAATCAAACAGCTAGAAATTCACTTGCATTAGGCTCTGTATTTAATTTTGCAGAATACTATGGTGATCCTAATCAAGGTCGAATTCCTTTCTTTTGGGATAATCGTGCTATCTCTGTACAAGAGCAATCAAGACAAACTTTCGCAAATGTGGATGAGATGAATATGCCTATGGATAAGGTAATAGAAAGAGTAAATGAATATCCTTTTTATTCTATTCTTTTTAGAGAAACATTTGGTGATGATGCTGTAACTGAAGATCGAGTATTGGATGCAGTAAGTGAGTTTGTTAATAGTTTGAGTACTTATAACTCAAAGTATGATAAAGCTTTGGATCAACACTTCGAAGTTAACAATTCTATTTTTAATATTGAAGGAACAACTCTTCAAGGTCTTACGGCTCAGGAGAATATAGGGAAGAATCTTTACCTTACTAATTGTGGAAATTGTCATGGTAGAATTAATGGATTCCCGGGTGAGGTTGCTGCCAACAATGGTTTGGATATGACTTATGATGATAGAGGTATTGGATCTTTTACAAATAATAGTTTCGAAGATGGATTATTCAAAGTACCTACGCTTCGTAACATTGCTCTTACAGGACCATTTATGCATGATGGTCGATTCGAGACATTAGAAGAAGTAGTTGAGCATTATAGTAGTGGAATTCAAAATCACAACAATTTAAGTAACGAATTAAAATCTGGAGGTCAAGCAAAGAATATGAATTTTACTGCTGATGAAAAGGCTAGCTTAATAGCATTCTTAAATACATTTACTGACACGGATATGATAACTGACGAGAGATATGCAGATCCATTTAATTAATCAGAATCATGTGATTGGTTTGTTTTTGTTTCTTGCAATATTGATTCTTTCATCATGTGGAGGTGCTAGTCATCATTTTTATGCTACTGACGAAGGAAATCTTTTAGCTCTAAAAGAAGAGAAAGATTTAAAAGTATCAGCAGGCTATATGCCTCATTTGAATAGTTTACCAGGAAATAATTTAAATGTTCAAGCGGCCTACAGCCCAATAAAACATTTAGGTATCTACACTAATTATTTCCGAATTCGAAATGCTTTTGATGGCGATGAAGAAATACAGCAAAATGTATATCAATATCATTTTGGAGCAGCTATTGGAGGTTATATTTATAAACAACCTGAAGCAGAAACAGAAGTAGCAGATGAAGATAAATTAATCGAACAGTACACCTATCCTAAAGGGAAAGGTTTACTGTTCGATGCATATCTTGGATATAATCAAGGAAGGAATAAGAATTACTTTTTTGAGGAAACAGGTACTATTGATATACCTTTTCAGAAATTTTATCTACAAGGAGGCGCGCATATTTTCATGGATAGAATAAATGCAAGTTTTGCATTAAAGTATTCCAGACTTAATTTTTTAGATGGAGAAGCTTTTGGTAAATTGACTAATTTACAATTAAAAAAGGTTGAAGTTGTAGAGAAACAAAATCCATTTGACTTTTTAGAATCATCTTTAAAAGTAGCTTATGGAAAAGCTGAAAATCCATTTCAAGCTTATATAACTATTGCAGGTATTTATGATTTTGGAGATGCCTTTTTAGAAATCCAACCAAGTACAATGCAAGTAGGAATTACCGCAGATATTGACCATTTTTTCGGAAAGAAGAAAAAGAAAAAATAGATCAAGATTAGAATAAAATAAAAAAAGGATTTGTGAACATTCACAAATCCTTTTTTTATTTACACTTTAAGAAAAAATTACTTTATAGTAATTGCTTTGATTTTATCTTCCAATTCATATTCATCTCCTGAAACATAACCAGTATGAGAATATACGATGTTTCCTTCTTGGTCAAGAAGAAATGTTTGAGGGACAGATTGGAAATTTAAAGCTCGTTGCAAATCTTGATTGGCATCAGATAAAATGATATAATCCCAATTTTTACTTTTAACCATTCCTGGTACTTTTGATAACGCTCTAGCATTGTCAACAGTTACCGCTACTAATTCCAAGTCATAATCCTTCTGCCACTCAGGATAGAGATCAGCAATAGCATCTAATTCTTTTTTACAAGGAGCACACCAAGTTGCCCAAAAACTAATAACTGTGATTTTACCATTCTTAGCAAAGTCTTGGATATTTACAGTTTTACCTTTAAGGTCTTTGACATTTACACTAGGTAAATTTTGTTGAGCCAAAAGAGAAGTTGAAAGACAAACCGCAACAACAAGGGATAAAATTTTGAATAACTTCATTTTAATTTAATTATTTTTGAATGTTAATTTTCTAAATATAACATCTTAGTTCAAGATAGTTCAAACTTAAAAACGGCTCAATTTATTATATTTTTTTTGACTCTGCCAATCTAATCTTTAGTTTAACTAGGATTTAACGTCTAACGGGCATAACATTTAGTAATGCGAACTAAATGGATTCAGAATTTATTTAATTCGCATTCCCTAGAAAAAATTCCTTTGACCATTACTAAATAAACAATTAAAAGATGATGCTACTAATTAAACAAAGCGGACTATTTATAGTATTCCTCACAATGATTTATTCTATAGGTTTTTCCCAAAATAATAATCAAGGTTCTTTTTCTGGTAGCTTAGAGTCAAGTGGAAACTTCTTTATAGAAGATTCAACTATTCAAGCCACAGGTACTCCTCAATATGATCATCAATTATTCGGTGCAGAGACTTGGTTGGATTTGAAGTATAGTAATTTCGGATTTGACTTAGGAGTTCGATTCGATCTTTTTAATAATTCTAACTTATTGAATCCTCAAGATAGTTATACCGCTCAAGGTATTGGTCGATGGTATATTAGAAAGCAAGTCAATAAATTAGGTATCGACGCAGGTTATATATATGATCAAATAGGAAGTGGAATTATATTCAGAGCATTTGAACAAAGACCTCTTTTAATTGACAATGCTTTGGTAGGAATTAAGTTGACTTATGATCTGACGCCTGATTGGAAAGTTAAAGCATTTACAGGTCGTCAAAAGAATTTATTTGACCTTTACGATTCTGTAGTAAAGGGAATAAGTGTTGATGGATTTGTAGTAGGTGATTCTTCTAAGTGGACTATAGCTCCAGGTTTTGGTGCAGTAAGTCGAACGATTGATGATGAAACTATGGGACGACTGCTGACCTCATTAAGCTTTTATCAAGATCCTTATCGAGTAGGTACGAGATTTAATTCTTATGCTATTTCAGTTTATAATACATTGTCCATTGGAAATTTCACATGGTATGTAGAAGGTGCATATAAAACAGAAGAGTCATTTTTTGATCCACTTTTTAAATGGACAAATGCTGTTGGACAAGAAACAATTGGAAAATTTGATTTTCAAGATGGAAATATAATTTATACTTCAATTGGTTACGCAGCAAAAGGTCTAGGAATTTCTTTAGAAGGAAAAAGAACAGAGAATTTTTCTTTTCGTATTAATCCTTTTGAAAATGAAAACAGAGGAGCAATTAATTTTCTCCCTCCAATGACTCGAGTAAATACTTATCGCCTAAATTCTAGATACTCACCTGCTACTCAAGAATTGGGTGAACAAGCAGTTCAGTTAGATATTCGATATTCTCCAAGTCGTAAGTTGGGATTCTTAGTCAATTTTTCAAATATCACAACATTGAATAATGATCTATTGTATAGAGAAATATATACTGAAGTAACTTATAAGTATAAGAGGAAATGGCAATTGATAAGCGGTATCCAATGGCAAAATTATAATCAAGATATCTATGAAGGGAAACCAGGTGTAGATATTTTGGAAACGATAACACCTTATGTCGAATATTTATATAAACTTTCTCGTAAAAAATCTATTAGATTTGAAGGACAATATATGTTGACCGCTCCAGGTATTTCAGGTTATAAAAATAGAGACTTAGGAGATTGGATATTTGGTCAGATAGAAGTGGGAATTGCACCACATTGGATTTTTACAATTTCTGATATGTATAATATCGATCCATATTCAGATAGCAAAGATGATGAAAATATAGAACCAATTCATTATCCAACTTTAGGAGTGGTGTACACACATCATTCTAATCGGTTCGAATTAAGATATGTTAAACAAGTAGAAGGTATAGTTTGTGCAGGAGGAATATGTCGATTGGAGCCAGCTTTTAGTGGAGTAAGAATGTCTGTAAGATCTACATTTTAATATCAAGATATTTAGTTCGCATTCCTAAATGATTTTTAAAATTTGCCAAAGGCTAAAAATATTTAAAATGAAAAAGCTTTTCTTTTTTTTTGTAAGTGTATTGTTATTTTCATGTAATGAAAATAGACCTATCGTTCCAGAACCACCAACAGGAGGAGGAGAACGAAAAGTTTTAGTTGAAGAATTTACAGGAGTTCGCTGCTCAGGTTGTCCAGCAGGAAGTGCAGAGTTGGAAAATTTACTTGGAGTTTATGGCGAAAATTTAGTTGTTGTCTCTATGCACACTTTAGATTTTGGATCGCCTTATTCTGAAAGCCAACATGATTTTAGAACTGATGAAGGTGAGGAATTGGTCAATTATTTAGGAAACCCATTTGCCTATCCAAGTGCAGTAGTTAATAGAAAAGATTTTGATGGAGGTACTTATAGACTTCAATTTGGGAAAGCATTGTGGGGCGGATATATCGAACAGGAATTACAAGAAGAACCAAAAATATCAATTAATATCGAAAAGACTTATGATCCTATTTCGCGTGATTTAGAAGTACGAGTATCAGGTGTTGTTGCTGAAGAAGATTTAGTGGGTGAAGCTAGATTGACAATTATGATTGCAGAGTCTGACATCGTTGATGCTCAATTAAAAGAAGGAGAAGGATTAGTTTTAGATTATAATCATAGGCATGTATTAAGAACTGTACTAACTAATACGAAAGGAGATCCAATTGGTACAAATATGAATTCAGGACGTAATTATGATGTTACGCAAATCATGAATTTAACTGATGGCTGGAAGTCTGAGAAATCTAAAGTGATTGCTTTTGTAAATTTAATTGACGGAGAAAATAAGGAAATATTACAAGCAGAATCTTCAAATGTAGAAGATTGATTTCAAATTTTCTTCAATCATTTATTTCAGAAATAAAAAAAGAGAAATGGATTAATCCATTTCTCTTTTTTTTATTTTTTAAATTCGAAACAAGTTTATATCTCATTTCCTTCTAAAGCAAAAACACCATCTTTGATGTGAATTGTTTTTAATTCAGTAACTCGGTTATCAATATCTACTGAACCATTTTCCAATCTCAATACACCACGAGGACAAACTGCTGCACAAATTCCACAACCTACACAAGATGCTCGCACTACATTTTGACCACGTTGAGCATAAGCTCTTACATCAATTCCCATTTCGCAGTAAGTAGAACAATTTCCACAACTGATACATTGACCTCCATTAGTTGTAATTCTAAATCGAGATTTGTATTTCTGAACTAATCCCATCAATCCAGCAAGTGGACATCCGAATCTACACCAAACTCTATTTCCCATCAAAGGATAAAAACCAGTTCCTACAATTCCAGAAAACATAGAGCCTATAAAAAAGCCATACCATGAACGAACATTTGTGGAATCAAGAAAAAGGATACTTTGACTACCAGTCATATAAGTATAAATAACCATCGCTGTCATGATGACTGCAAAAGCTAAAACACCATGAATGATATATCGCTCATATTTCCATGCAGTCAAACTTTTATCTGAAAGTTGTCGGTAAGGATCTCCTAATGTTTCTGCTAAACCACCGCAACCACATACCCATGAGCAGTACCATCTTTTTCCAAAGTAATAAGTGAAAAATGGTACAACAAATAAAGTCAATACAATTCCCCACATAAACATCATCGTACCTACACTAGTCGCCCAACCTGCTATTGCAAATTCAGAACCTTGCCCAACCATACCATCTATATTATAATCGAAGAAATAATCATAATCGAGTGGCCAAGCATTTTTGAAATCCATGTAAGGTTGATTCAATTTCAATAAAAATTCTGGAATCAAAAATGCGAATGCAGTTTGGAAAAACATCACAGAACCTGTACGTACTAATTGGTAACGATTGTGACGATATTTTATAAACATTCTGATACCCATAACAATCATTATGAGTGTATAGAGAAATCCATAAAGGAACCAACGACCAGCAGCATTGCCACTTAATGACTTGCTAATTGGGTCAAGCATCAATGTCCAATTGGTAATATATTCTGGGAAGAAATAAAGAGCTACATAGAAACCAATTAAGAAAGTTCCAACTGTAATTCCTATCCATCCTAAACCTTTATCAGAAGTAACTGATCTTGATTTGGCAAACGAAACTTGGTTTTCTTTATTCGTTTTATAATTTAAAAATATAATGATTACCGCTGCAACCATACATAAAGTGGCTATCAAAACATATTTATAAAATCCCATTAAAATAGTAGCAAGAATTGCTGCGCCAAGAAATATCGATTTACTTTGTAAGTTGATTCCTCTAGTGGCAGGACTATGATAAATATTATTATTTTTTATACCTGGCACTAAATTTAAATCAGGTAATAAATACATTAGCATACCTAATGCTCCCAAGATGATACTTAGCAAAAAGAATAAACCTACACGATTAGGAAAGAATCCTGTACCTGAGTATTTAGTCAATGTGAAAAGATAATCTTTTACATTATGATCACCCATTCGAAAGCTCCATTCGTCAACACCTTCAGGTAGAGTAGTTGCATTCCAAATACCTTTGGATTGATCGATTCCTGCAGCCTTGTCTAAACCATCTTTTGCATTATTAAGTATTGGTGTTATAGCATTGATAAATGCTACATTACTTCCATATTCTTTTCCTAAAATATCGCCAGCTTGAGATTTTATCATCTCACGATGATATTCATTGGAAATATTTTCGGTTAACACAGCATCAGTAAGTGCATGATTACTAAGTGTCAATGAAGCGATAAATACAACGAAAGAAAAGATGAAAAGAGCGAGTCCTATATTTTTGATTAATTTCATTTTTAGATTATGGTTTAATTAAGATTGTAAAAAATTGAAAGCTTGACTCCAACTTCTTTTTTTCTTACTAGTTAAATTTTTTCCAGATTGCTGGTTATATATTTTCAACACTTCGTGTTCGTGTGTTTTATAAAATTCAGGATCAAAATTAGCTAAAGCTAAATCTTGTAACACTACTTCTACATTTGTTTTTTCTCTTAACCATTTTTCACAAACCTCATGTCGAAAACGAACTCCCATTAAATTGAAGCCGAGAACCTCATTAGTGTTTTTATCATAAATTACACGAATACTTTTTTTGCCATCAGCATGTTCCCAATAAATGGAAAGATGATTTTCAGGAGCTTTAGCTAATACAGTTCCATAGACTTGATATTCAATTTCAAAGAACTTAGCAGAGTTAAACCAGATGCCAGGATCGTAAGCGACTTTTTTATTACAAATATTATAAGCTACTGTTTCTCCCATCATTCTTCCTGTGTACCAAATTGCTTCCACAGGTCGTCTGCCAGGTTTTGGCTCTTGTATTTGAGCGCAATCTCCAATGGCATAAATATTAGGAATATTAGTTTCTAAAAATTCATTCACAACAATTCCTCTTTGCATTTCGATACCTGATTCCTTGAGGAAATCAGTATTCGGATGAACACCAGCAGTTAATCCTACAAAACCACAATCTATTCGATCACCTTTATTAGTAATGGCTGCACATGCTTTTCCATTACCATCATCTACAATTTCTTTTAGCTCGGTTTCGAGTCGAAGGTCAATATGATTTTCAAAAATATGTCTATTAATCATCGCTGATTCTTCAGCAGGAAGCACGCCATTCCAGAAACTATTTTCCCGTACGAGGAATGTTACAGGAATATGTCGAGAGTGAAACATCTCAGCCATTTCAATACCAATAAGTCCACCTCCAACAATTACAGCTTGTTTCAAACCTTCACTATGCTTTTCCATAGCATCAAGATCTTGCATGGAATACATACCGTGAACAGCATCAAGGTCTTGACCGGGCCATCCAAATTTGTTAGGAGTAGAACCACAAGCGATGATAAGTTTATCATACTTAAGTTGATCTCCATTGGCGAAGATGAGTTCATTATTTTGATGATTTACTTTTTCTACGAAACCACTTTTTAGGTTAATTCGATTTTTTTCCCAAAACCAATTCTCATAAGGTTGAGTATCTTCTTTGCGCATATGTCCCATGTATATATACATCAAAGCTGTTCGAGAAAAGAAATAATCAGATTCTGCGGAGATGACGGTAATAGTGTGGTCACTAAGTTTTCGTATAAAACGAGCTGCGGTAATACCACTAATTCCATTTCCAATAATTGCAATATGCATACGATTGTAGATTTGGTTTGAACTTTAAAAGTCCAAATATGGAGATTTTTTGAAATAAATTATAATATTGTAAAGTAAAGTATTACGGCAAATGTAGAATATTTGATACGATAATAGGTGTCACATCTAAGACTTAGGAATGCGAAATAAATAGATTCAGGATTTTCGCTATTTTTTTATTCTTATTTTCCTGCTGGCAGGCAGGAAAATAAGAATAAAATAAACAACCGAAAAATCTGAATTTATTTATTTCGCATTCCTTATTCAAAAGGATAGGCGAAAATTTAATAAATCTAATAGAAAGTCTTCTATTCGTCAAATAATATATTTTAATAGGAAAACAAAAAACATATAATAGTATGTCTGTTTTATTATCATTATGAATATGAACTTAAGTTTTTATTCCAATCATTCAATCACTAAAACCATTTTATTATGAAAAGAATTTACTCAATACTATTTACTATTTTATTTAGTGTATTGACTTGGACTATCGATGATATTTTAATCGAAGAAGTATTAGTTATAGATGTAGAATTCGAATACTGGAATGCAGAAGAGTTTTTTACAGGAGGTTTTGAAGGTGGAATAGTTATCCCTGGCGGAGTAATAAAAAATAACGGAGCTGATATTTTAACTTCTATTGATCTAACATGGTCAGATGGTACTAACTCAAATACGGAGACTATATCTGGAATTAACTTAGGTGTTGGAGAAAGCATGATGATAGAAACATCAACACCTTTCGTTATACCTGCTGGAAATTCAACAATCTCCATTGCTATAGGAAACGCTAATGGAATGGGTGATGATCAAGATACTTCAAATGATACTGGAGCAGACCTACCTATCACTACTATTATTCCTAATATTGACAGAGGAGTATTAGTAGAAGAAGGTACAGGAACATGGTGCCAATGGTGTACAAGAGGAAAAGTATTTATAGATGGATTGACAAGAAGATACCCTAACAAATTTGTTGGCATTGCTGTTCATAATAGCGACCCAATGGCAGATGATGAATATGATTCAGAAATTATTACTCTCGTTGGAGGCTACCCAAATTCAGTTTTAGAAAGAGGAGATGCTATTGACCCTGCTGATTTAGAAACTCCATTTGTAAATGCTGTACAACAAGCACCTCCAGCAAGATTGATGGTTGGAGCTAAGGTCGATGGACAATCTCTTACTGCTTCTATTTCAGGCGAATTTTTAGAAGACATCCCTAGTGGCTATAAGTTTGCAGCTATTCTTGTTGAAAATGGAGTAACTGGAACTGGTTCTGGTTATATCCAAGCCAATGGATATGGCGATGGAACTAATGGTATTATGGGCGGATTTGAATTACTAAGTACAACTATTCCTGCTGATGATATAGTATATGAGCATGTGGGAAGAATCGTAATTGGCGGATTTAACGGAGACTCTTTAAGCTTATCTAATGGTGCTACTGCTGGTGAAATCATAGCATACAATTTTCCTTCAGTTACTGTCGATGCTGAGATAGATATGAGTCAAGTATACCTTGCAGGTATACTTTTAGATATAAATAATAAGCCCGTAAATGCTATTCAAGTATCACTTGATGATGCAATAATTAATGGCACATTTGTCAGTACAAATGATGTTTTTAAACATAATTCAGTAAACGTATTCCCTAATCCAATTACAGATATAACTAATATAAAAATTACAATGGAGTCAAGTGCAGATGTTACGATTCAAGTATTTAATGCAGTTGGACAATCAGTATTTATTAGAGATTATGGAACAATGACTGGAAATCAAAATATTACCTTTGATGCAACTGATTTAAATTCAGGTGTTTATTTCATTCATGTAAAAATGGGTGATGAATTGGCAACGAAGCGAGTTACTATAACTAAATAAATTTTTAACAAAAAGGATAGAATAATGATCTTCAATCATTATTCTATCTTCTTTTTTGTTCGTAAAAATCACTTGACAAAAAGATTAAATTCTTATATTTGTTTAGGAATTATACAATTCCCCAATAAGCTCTTATATTCCTTACTTGAACAATAATTTAGATATGAAGCAAATTTTACTTTCTTTATTTATATTAATCAGCTTTGGGCTTAATGCTCAAATACAATACTCTCCAGCTGAGACAACCTTAGATACAATAGTGGAATTGTCTGATGAGTTTATATCTGCAAAAATTCTTGCATCTCTTGAAAATAATACCAACGATCCTGTTTCTTTAAGATTTGAAATTAGCAGCAATGATGCTCCTAGCCAATGGGAAGTACAACTATGTGTAAATGATGATACTGGAGGATGCTTCTCTTGGGGAATTGCTAGTAATATCAATGCAGGTATAGGAATAGATATTCCTCTTAATATTGTAGATAATGGGTCATCAATTATGGATCTAGCATTACGTCCAAGAGGAGTACTAGGATGTGGATCTTATGATGTAACAATTACTACTGTAGATGATCCTAGTACCGTACTTGCTACTGGAACTTATAATTTTAAAATTAATACAGATCCAAACTGTGAAACAGTTTCGACTAATGATTTTGATAAAGCAGCTATTAAGATTTTCCCTAATCCAACTAATGATTATTTTACTATCACAGATAATAATTATGTAAGAGATATCGAGATTTTCAATATCGTTGGAAAGAGAATGAAAATTAATTCTTTCCAAAATGGACAAGCAGTCAATGTAACTTCTTATCCAAATGGATTATACTTAGTTAGAATGTTAGGTAAAAACGGAGAAATTTTAAAAACAACTCGGTTGACTAAAAGATAGATAATAGTCGTTATCATAGGGTAACAAGTCTAAATAAAAAGGGCATCTCTGTAAAAGCTGAAAAAATTGCAATTCAAAATAATATATTGAATTGCAATTTTTTTTTGAGAAAAAACAAATGTAAATTGATTGTTAGAAATATAAATATGAAAACAGAATCAATGATTTAATGGATGATTTACAGATGGGACATACGTATCTTTAACGAATATAAAACAGGTTGAAAATATCAAGCTGCTTTTTGAATAGCAACAGCATTTATTCGACATGCAATTTTCATGGCAGAAGTTGTCCATATCCAAAACAAATCTAGAGTCTTTCTGTCTGAGCAGTTTTGGTTAGGCTAACTACATGGTAATCAGCCTCTTTTATATTTTTAGGGAAAAGCCCTAATTATTATCATCCTCTTTGATGATGATAATTTTTTTCTTGATTTTCTTTTTACCATCTTCTGATTTCTCTTCAAAATGAAATTCTTGACCTTCCTTAATTTCTATAACTTCTCCATCATCAGTCTTCCAAATCATTTCTTCTTGCATAGGATGATTTTTAGCATCTCCCAATTTCGCTCTTACTTTATTTGCCTGCCCATCCCTAGTATAAGCTGCTACGATAGTATCTCCGACTTTGTAGTTCGACAATGCTTTTGTCAACTCATCATAATTCGAAATATTATGTTCATTTATTGATAACAAAACATCTCCTTTTTTCAATCCAGCTTCTTCAGCAGGACTTCCTTTTACTACATCCAACAATGTTACTCCGCCAGCCGAAGGGTCCATCATCACTCCAAAAAATGCACCTTTAGGTTGACTTGTTTTCATGATACGAATCTCTTTCTTTCCATCCTCAGTATGAGTTACTTCTACATCCATATCGTGAGTATTAGCAGATCCACTCTTTCTAATGATTTTAATACGTTTTCCATCTTCAGTTGTAATTTCTTCTTTTACACCATCTCCATCTTGGTCTATTTTTACTACTGTTTTTTCTCCATCTTCCATGATGATAATATCATCACCTTCTACCGTAACTTTAATTTCTTTTTTATCACCTGATGATTTCCCTTCACCATCCTTAGTTACTTCCACATTAATATTGACATCAGAGTATTTACTTTCATCTATACTTTTCATGTATTTATCTACATCAAATTTTGCTGCTTCATCTCCTTCGATTACAGTTTTTTCTACATTCGTATTTCCATCCTTATCAACCGTTTTTTTAACTATGGTAATTGTTTTGCTAGCTCCACCAATTTGAGCAAAAGTATTGTTAGGAGAAAATAATAATCCTATTAATAATAAAAATAAAGCACCTTGTAATTTTGAAATTTTCATGTTTATTTCATTTTAAATTAAATAATTCAATTATAATTTGATAACGAAGTTTAGTCTTGAAAAATATTTCCTTTTAGAATAGGTCTGAAATTTTAAACGCACTTTTTACGTTTATTTATAAAAAAATAAAGACACACAAAAGATTACATTTTTTTTATGAAAAGCGTTAAAAGTAAGTTAAACCTTACATAGGTAACCATTGAATATATAAATTTGTAAATCTTAGATAGTATATTAGACTTGTTACCCTTTAAAAAATATACTTCTGAAACAATCTTTGTTCGCTATTTTTCCTTAAAAATCAGTCATAGTATCAACAATACTCCTTCTTTTTAAGAAAAACTATCAAAAAAATCTAAGTTCCATAAGCACATTTTTCAAAGGGTAACAAGTCTATTGTACAAATTTACTGAACTTTTTTAAAAACCAAAACAGGATGTCTATCTCGTTTTTTTCTAAAACTCCAACAATATAATAGATGAATAAAAGAGCTATATGGGCAATTATCGGTTTGATGAGTGCAGCTATGATTGGAATCATCTTGTTGCAATTATACTGGATTAATTTTAATGTAAAATTAAATGAAAGCTATTTTGATAGAGATGTAAAAGATGCAATTATCACCGTTGCCAAAAAATTAGAAAAAGCGGAAGACAATGCTGGAATCAAAACTCCTGCTTCTTATTCTTCGACAACTATTAGAAGACAACAGTTCGGAACGGAAACTAAAGTCTTCTCTCAAACTTATAGAAAAGGAACTCTCGTTCCTCAAGCGGTCAATCCTCTTTCGATCAATAATAATTATAATCCTAACATTCGTGAAATGGAATTACAAGAGCTACAAAAAATGCTCAACTTGCGACCGTTGGAAGAACGTATTGATTTAGAATTATTAGATAATTTATTGAAATATGAATTAAACGAAAATCGAGGTATTGATACTGAGTTTAATTATGGCGTTTTTTCAAATCGTACAGGATCATTTGTAATCAATAATGGTTCTTATGCGGTAGTGACTGAAAATTTTAATACTGCTGCAACAGTAGATAATGATTTGTATAATTCTATTTATCGAACTGAATTATTTTCTAGTTCTTATGCAGTAGATGCACCAGGTCTGTTGATGATTCAATTTCCAAATAGAACAAGTATCATTTGGAGTTCTTCTTGGAAATCACTTTTAGCTTCTATTATTTTCACAGGATTGATTTTGTTTTGTTTCTCTTATACCATTTTAGTTATTTGGGAACAAAAGAAAGTATCTGAAATGAAAACAGATTTTATCAATAATATGACGCATGAGTTTAAAACTCCAATTGCGACTATCTCTTTAGCGGCGGATTCTATTACAAGTCCAAAGATTTCTGGCAGTCCTGATAAAGTAAAACGTTTTGCAGATATCATCCGTCAAGAGAACAAACGGATGAACAGTCAAGTAGAAAAAGTATTACAAATGGCTGCGATTGATAAAAGAGAATATAAACTCAAAATGGCTCAAGTCAATCTTCATGATGTTGTTAATCAAGCCGTACAAAATTCAAATTTGCAAGTAGAGAAGAAAGGAGGAATCGTAACTGCCGAACTCAATGCAAGCACTCCATTTGTATTT
Organism: Saprospiraceae bacterium; assembly: GCA_023301005.1. Lineage (GTDB taxonomy): Bacteria > Bacteroidota > Bacteroidia > Chitinophagales > Saprospiraceae > CAJQQY01. The sequence goes on from JALZVK010000162.1 coordinate 25,699, forward strand.
GGTGACTTAACTCATATTTCTAATATCATCAATAACCTATTGGATAATGCTAATAAATATTCCCCTGAACAACCAAAAATTTCTGTGCGTACACGCAATGTCGCACAAGGAGTTGAGGTTATTATAAAGGATAATGGAATTGGGATGAACAGGGAAGCTCTAAAACATATTTTTGATAAGTTCTTTAGAGTCCATACAGGTAATCGACATGATGTAAAAGGGTTCGGATTAGGACTTAGTTATGTGAAAGCATTAATGGATGCGCACAAAGGACAAATAAGTGTAAAAAGTGATTTAGGAAAAGGAAGTACTTTCATACTTGTTTTTCCATATAATAATGTTCCTCAAGAGGAAGCTTAGGAATGACTAAAGAATAAGTTACTATAAGTTATTTTTTAATCATTACTTAATATTTTAAGAGTAGAAAATATTTGAAATTTTAAAAGAAAAATACTTTTCAACATTCCTCTCGTAACTATTGATAGCTTGATTATAAATCCTTAACTTTAACATATGTTAAGAAAGTAATTTAAAGCTAAAAGAATAAGAGAATTCTAAATTATTGAATAAAAACATTTTTTGATAAAACAGAACAAAGCCCTTATCAAAGAATCATAAAAAGTTTACAAATGACAGCAGTTAACAATCGAATTTTATTAGTAGAAGATGATCAGAATTTTGGAGATGTTTTACGTTCTTATTTAGAAATGCACGAATACAATGTAACCCTAGCAACCGACGGTGAAGCAGGATTAGAAAGTTATAAAAAAGGAGAATTTGACCTTTGTATTTTTGATGTTATGATGCCTAAAAAAGATGGTTTTACTTTGGCTAAAGAAATTAGGGAAAAAGATACTGAAATGCCTATCATCTTTTTGACTGCTAGAACAATGAAAGATGATGTACTGAAAGGATTCAAAATTGGTGCTGATGATTATATCACAAAACCGTTTAACTCTGAAGAATTATTATTCAGAATCCAAGCGATTCTAAAAAGAAGTCAAGCGAAAGATGACCCACGTGAAGAAATAAAAGAATTTGAAATCGGACGTTATCATTTTAATTTCCCATTACGAATTTTGACTTTTACTAGTCCAACTGGCGAAGAGGAAAAAAATAAATTATCTCCTAAAGAGGCGCAATTGCTTCGCATGTTTTGTATGTATAAAAATGATATTCTGCCTCGTTCGGAAGCATTGACTAAGATTTGGTCGGAGGATAATTATTTTACAGCAAGAAGTATGGATGTATTTGTTACCAAGTTGAGAAAGTATTTAGCAGGTGATCTTAATATCGAAATCGTAAATATTCATGGTAATGGATTTCAACTATTAGTACGTAATAGCGAACAAGCTTAAATGAATTTTTTTAATGCTTCGCATTTTTATTTTTTATAAATAAATGGAAGGACAAAAATCAATTTGATTTTTGTCCTTTTGTTTTTTAGGGATTTAAAATAGTAGTACTTTTACATTTTTAGTAACTGTAAAGTAATCTAACCCCAACGGAGGTTAATAGAATAGCAAGGGGCATCGCCCCTTGAAAAAAAAAATTAGAAGGAAGCTCTGAAAGAGCGAAATAGTAATCAAGATATTTCGCCCCTTCAGGGCTTTCCTCGAATGTTATTTTTACAAGGGGCGATGCCCCTTGCTACTTTATTTGACCCCGTTGGGGTCTCTCTTACTCTTACTAAATAAATACCTTTTTTATTTAGTAACATTCTTCAACAATTTTATTTTGAAAAAAAAAGAAGTCAAAATCAAACGAATATTAGGAGTAGATCCTGGAACTAACTTTCTAGGCTACGCTGTGATTGAGACTAAAAAAAATAAAATTAGTTTGCTAACCATAGGAGTCGTCTCAATGAAACATCTTCCTTCTCATCAACTGAAGCTCAAAAAAATATTTGAAAGATTACAGGAACTTATCAAAACTTACCAACCTGATGAGATGGCGGTCGAAGCTCCTTTTTATGGAAAGAATGTCCAGTCCATGTTGAAGTTAGGAAGAGCGCAAGGTGTTTCGATTGCAGCAGCAATTACGCTTGGAGTAGAAATCACAGAGTACGCTCCTAAAAAAATAAAACAATCTATAACTGGAAATGGAAATGCGTCTAAGGAACAAGTCGCTGCAATGTTAGTCAACATCTTAGATCAAAAATTGGATACGGAATATTTAGATTCAACTGATGCATTGGCGACTGCCATTTGTCATCATTATCAATCTTCTAGTGTTTTGGGAAATGGGAAAAAATATAGTGGATGGGATAGTTTTATAAAAGATAACCCTGATAGATTGAAAAAGAAATAATCTGAATTAACGATTCATTTTATTTACCAACAACTTCCATCAACTTCGCCACTCGATCATATTCCACATCATTTTCCCAATGTCCATCTTTTTTAAAATAAGAACCAATAATAAGAGCGTCAGCGACTCTAAAATATTTTTTTACATTTTTTAAAGTTACACCTGAACCTACCATCACAGGGATATTACATTTTGATTTTACAGCTTTGACTTCTTTGATGTCGGTTGCCACACCAGTTGAACTTCCTGTAATAATCAATCCATCACTTCTAAAATATTCTGCTGCTTTGGCAGTTTCCACCAAATCAACATCAGAGGTAACGACATGTGAACTATGTTTCTTTTTGATGTCATTAAAAATCAAAATATCATCCGCCTCTATCATTTTTCGATAACGTAATAATTCGCCTGCATCAGAACTCATCCAACCTTCATCCGCAATATGTCCAAAAACAAAACCTTCACCTCTTATGAATTCTAAACCTGCTGCTTTCGCAATTGCCAATGCCGCTTGATTAGCACCTGCCAAAACTTGAACGCCACAAGGCAAAGGTATTTCTCTTTTAATTTCTCTAGCGATGACACTCATCGCAGCAGTAATCTCATGACCTACTTCTCTATTGAGATAAGGCGTATCATGCATATTTTCAATCATTAATCCATCAACACCTGCCAAATGATAAATAGCTGCATCAGTCAACGCCTTTTCAATAATCTCATTGATTTCATATTGACTTGCAGGCGTTCCGGGTAACGCTTGCAAATGAATCATCCCGATTATTGAATATTTTTCAGGGAAAATATTTTTAAAGTGTGTATTCATTCTTTTAGAAGTTAGGAATGTTTTTATTTTTACGACATGTCTTTGATTCTTTATAGATTGCAAATCTACATAATTAAGTACTTGGAGATAAATATATTGATAATTATGACGAGTGAATTTTTTTGATAGTTTTTCTTAAAAAATCATTGCATAGCCTCGCTACGGAATTATTTTTTAAGGAAAAATAGCGAAAAATCCGCCGTCATAATATCAATATATTTGTGTCCAAGTACTTAACTAAAATATTTTTCTACATGCTAAATCATTACTTAAAAATAACGCCCGAAGTTAGCGAAGCACTTTCCAAAGGACAACCTGTGGTAGCATTGGAAAGTACTATCATAGCTCATGGAATGCCTTATCCTAAAAATGTAGAAACTGCTTTAGCAGTCGAAAGTTTAGTTAGAAAAAATGGCGCAACTCCTGCTACTATCGCTATCATTGATGGACAATTATGTGCGGGACTTTCTGAAAAAGAAATTCGTCATATCGGAAAGCTAGGAAAAAAAGTAGCGAAGGTAAGTCGGAGAGATATTCCATTTATGATTTCAAAAAAAATAACTGGAGCAACGACAGTTGCTTCTACGATGATAATTGCGGAGATGGCTGGTATTTCTATTTTTGCAACGGGAGGAATCGGAGGTGTGCATCGAGGTGCGGAATCTTCGATGGATGTTTCGGCGGATTTGCAAGAATTAGCTCATACTAATGTAGCAGTTGTTAGTGCTGGTGCGAAGGCTATTTTGGATTTAAAATTAACTTTGGAATATCTCGAAACTTTTGGAGTTCCTGTAGTTGGTTATAAAACAGATGAGTTCCCCGCCTTCTATACTCGACAAAGTGGACTCAATGTAGATTACCGTGTGGATAATGTTACAGAGTTGGCAGAAGCACTTTTTACGAAATGGGATTTAGGATTAAAAGGTGGTGTTTTAATTGCTAATCCAATTTTGAAAAAAGACCAAATGAAATTCAATTCTATTTCAGAAGCGATTGAAAAGGCGATTCAAAAAGCAGAACAAAAAGGTATTAAAGGAAAAGCAATCACTCCTTTCTTATTAGGAGAAATAGTTAAAATCACAAAAGGAAAAAGTTTAGATGCGAATATTCAGTTAGTTTATAATAATGCGAAACTAGCTGCAAAATTAGCAGTTGCACTTTCTAAGAAAAATATATAACAATGAAATTACATCTTTTAATATTCTCTTTATTATTTCTATCAAGTTGTAGTTTCTTTTCTCAAAAAGATCCAGTCAAAGAAAAAGCTACTGCACTTTTTGAAAAAATAACTACTCAAAAAAATGAATTAAAACCTAGAATCGAAGCACTTGCTGAACATAAAGCTGCTACTAATTCAGATGTACCTAATATTGAAAGTGAAGTAATTTCAGTAGGGAATACAGTTAATGATGTTTATAAATTTTGGATGACAGCTTATGAAAAATATAAGAAACAGGAAGTTTATATGAATTATGATTTGCAAGTCATCAGACTCGAAGCTTTAGAAAAAACTTTAAATAAAATAAATGATATGGTTGAAGAAGGAGAAAAAATGACAAAAGAATAGTTTGTCTACAATTCATTAATCCTTTTTCAATTAAAATCGTTGTACATTTCGATATCGTTTAATAACTAAAAATAATATCATGCGATCACAAAAAATAACATTCGAAAATTCTAATGGTTATACACTTTCAGCTCGATTAGAATTTCCACCTGACAGTCATCCTTATGCCTTTGCTATTTTTGCACATGTCTTTACGGGTAATAAAAATTTATCCGCTACTCGTCATATTAGTCGAGCGTTAACACAACATGGTATTGGTGTTTTGCGATTTGACTTTACAGGTCTTGGGGAAAGTGAAGGTGATTTTGCAGATACTAATTTCTCTTCTAATGTTGAGGATTTATTAGCGGCGGCTAGTTATTTGGAAACAAATTATGAAGCACCTCGAATTTTAATTGGACATTCGTTGGGTGGTGCGGCTGTAATTTTTGCAGCTTCTCAAATTGATTCTATTCAAGCGATTGCTACGATAGGTGCGCCTTCTGAACCTGAGCATGTTGCTCATCTTTTAGAGGATAAATTAGAAGATATTGAAGAAAAAGGAATTGCCAATGTTTCTATAGGCGGAAGAAGTTTCACTATCAAAAAACAATTCCTTGATGACTTACGAAGCAAGGATATGTTTTCTATTTTAAAGAACTTAAAAAAACCAATCTTGGTTTTACACTCTCCTCAGGATTCAGTTGTTGAAATTGATAATGCTGCAAAAATTTATCAAGCTGCTTTTCATCCTAAGAGTTTTGTCTCTCTTGATGGCGCAGACCACATGCTTACTAAAAAAATAGATTCGTCGTATGCAGGGAATTTAGTCGCTTCGTGGATGACTCGATATGTTGCTCCTCCTAAAAAAGAAAAATTATCAACTGATGCACAAGTTGCAGTTCGATTGGGAGACATTGGTTTTACAACTGAAATACAAGCAGGGGCGCATGGATTAATTGCCGATGAAAATGAAGAGGTAGGTGGTGATGATTTTGGACCTTCTCCTTATCAATATCTTTCTTCTGCATTGGGTGCATGTACGGCGATGACTTTACAAATGTATGCTCGAAGAAAAAAATGGGATTTGAAAGAAGTGAAAGTTCATATCGATCATGGAAGAAAATATGTTGATGATTGTATGGCTTGTATAGAGGAAAGTAAGGGAATGAAAATCGATCATTTTGAAAGAGTAATTGAGTTGGAAGGAGATTTAACTGATGAACAAATTACTCGACTTTTAGAAGTTGCAGATAAATGTCCTGTGCATCGTAGCTTGAATAAAGAGGTTAGAATTAAAACAACTTTAAAAGCATTAGTTTAAGTAGTTAGACAAAAGAAATATCATGAAAGAAAAATATATTCCTATCAATTGTGATTTTTATGATGAAATCGAAATCTTGGCTATGCGTAGAACGAAGTGCAAAATAGTATATCAAAATAAAGAAAACGAAGTGCAAACTATCGAAGGTATCATCAATGATGTCTATGCAAAAAATAAAGAGGAATTTTTAATTGTAAATAAAGAATTGAAAATTCGATTGGATCAATTGATTTCTATTGATGATAAAATGGTGCCTAAGGCTTGTTAAATTTTTTGTCCTAAAATTAAAACACGTTAATGATACTCGACCTTTATTTTTCAATCTACCTGTCGGCAGACAGGTAGATTGAAAAATAAAGGTCAAATGTTAGTACTGAATAGTTACAAATAAATTTTATAATTCAACACTAATCATCCAATTCCTCCACCTCCAAATCCCTCAAAGAATCCTGCACAACATTCCGCTTCGTAAACTCACACCACGGACAATTCTTCTCTCCACAACCTTCATAGAAATCATGATTCATAATCTTTTCATAAGAAGATTTAATGAAGCCTTTAACGATGTTTACATCTTCGGGAGTGAAATGTAATTCTTTTGTTATAAACTCTCCACGACTATTCGGATCGAGGTAAGAAATCTCAGCCGAGCCAACATACTGCGCACTCTTTTTTTGAAATTCTTCAAAAAGTATTTTATAAAAAATCAACTGTCGCCAATAATTTCCACCCTCAGGTTTTGAAGAAGTAGGCGGGCGCATTTTGGAATCATTATGACTTCCCGTTTTATAATCCACGACATGAATAATATTATTTGGATGAAAATCTAATCGGTCAATAATTCCATTTAGAGGAACGCCATCCATCTCAATATTACGAACTTGAAATTCAGTACGTACTTCTTTTTTCCAAGATGATTTATGATGCTTATAATAGTTGGTCAAATTCTCTTTCCCCATTTCCATTCGTCGAGCAAATTCTTTTTTTGTAAAATAACCTTGCTGTCTTTTCATTTCCTCTTCAAAAAAATTGATACATAATTCAACAGAAGGAAAAGCTTTTGTTTTTGAATAATACATTTTATCAAAAACCTTTTGCAACGCGTAATGCATTGCAGTTCCATAAGCAGCAGCGTCAGACGAAGTCGTCGGAATCCTTAAAATATTTTCATAATAAAAACTCAACGGACATCTGATAAATTGATTCAGACTCGAAATGCTCATCGTAAATGTAGACAACAATTCATTGATTCGAGCTTTGTCAGCAGAAGGAACTTTAGGAATTTCCGTTTCGCTAAGAATCAAAATTTGAGCATCCAAAAGACTTGTTTTCGAAATTTCTTTCGCCTCAACTTCCATCCGTGAATGTGTTGTTATTTCATCAATAAAAGCAGTATGCTGAATCGCTTTTCCCTTCTGGTCTTTTTGACTAAATGAAATATGCAATTGCTCCTTAGCCCTTGTCATTGCTACATAAAAGAGTCTTCGCTTCGCTTCCAATGCATCTTCTTCCCCTGAAAACGTCAACGTATCAGGCAAAGGAAAACGATAAGAACTACTGCTATTAGTTGGCTCCCAATTATCCTTAATTGCATCTATGATAAATACTTTTTCAAACTCTAAACCTTTGGAACTATGCGCAGTCATCAAGTTGACTCCATCATCAGTTACGACATTTTTATTCACTCCAATCGACAAGCGATTGGCATCCATATTTTTTAAAATATCTAGAAGTCGTTGCAACGTGATTCGAGGATTTCTATCTGTTTCGTTTTTTGCAAAATCCAAAAAAGTAGAAAGTAATTGCACTTGCCATTCCTTATCAGGTTGATTTAAAATATGTTGGAGCAAACCACTTCGGTTGACAATTTTCTCTATCAAAGCTAGCAAAGTGATGTTGCCATAATTTTTAATCAATTGATTTAATAATTTAGCGAAAGCTAAAACAGACGAAGTGTTTTCTAAATCTAGTCGATAGATTTTTTGGGTGTCTCCAATCAAATCTCTCCATAAAGGTTTCTTCTCTTGCTTCGCGATATAGAAACTTATTTTTGCTAAATCCTCCGACGGAATATTTAAAAAATCAAAGTGCATGATTTTAAATAATAAATATTCTCCGCTATAAGGTTGCGTATATTCATGTGAAATATATTCGAGCAATAACCGCAAATTTTGAATCATCGGTTGCTCCAAAATATTCACGCTTCTACGAGTGTTATATGGAATCTCTTTTTTCTCTAAAAGCGAAATGATATTACGAGCTTGTTTATGTTTTGCATAAATGATAGCGACTTCGTTAAGTGGAAAACCATCTTTTTGTAACTGCTCCAATTGAGCAACAATGTCTGCATCTTCATGCGCTCGATTTGGGTAAGAGATAATACTTGGAAGTATTTTACTTTTTGCAAAAGCTTTGTTTTTTGCTTTTAGATTTTTTTCTAAACCATCCAAAACAGTAACTGCTCGCCGCTCATTATTATCAATCAATGCTTTGGAACTATCCAATATTTTTTGAGAGGAACGATAGTTTTCTTCGAGCATAACTAGAGTCAACTCCCCTTGAAAGTTATCATGAAAGTCTAACAAGTTTTTCAACCTTGCCCCTTGGAATTCAAAAATAGATTGGTCGTCATCACCTACGATAAATACATTTGGATTATCCCAATATTCAATCAGTTGATGTAGAATTGAATTTTGCGAACCATTCGTATCTTGATATTCATCCACTAAAAAATAAAGATATTGCTCTTGGTAATTTCTAAGCAAAGCTTCATTGCGTTCAAACTCTCGCAACACCCAAAGTATCATATCTGCAAAATCATACCGCCGAGCTTTGAACATCGCTTGGTTGTATTTTGGAAAAAGTTGAGCAGCCGCAAGGAGGCGTTCCATACGTTCTGTTTGCGCTTCTATTTTTGCAGTTTTTAAATCTCCTTTTACAGCAGTCTTTGTTTTTCTTTGATAAATATATTCAGGGCGAGTCGGAATATCTGCGAGATATTCTGAGATGTTTTTTTCTACAAATTCTACCGTCCAATTTTCCGATTTCATTCTTTGAAATAAATCATACAATTGACTTTCATAAAAATATCTATCTCGTTTTCCTCGCTTCAATAAATGACTTTGAGGTAAGTCGTCAATGATTTTTCTAACAATCTCCACACGTTCTAATTCGCTTAAAGGCTCCAAGTCATGTCTGCCAAAAAGCTCCATTCGTTCCTTAATAATTTTATTACAAAAAGAATGAAAAGTGAAAATATGAACACGGTGGGCTTCAGGTCCAATCATCTCCAACAAGCGTTCCCGCATCGCATGAACTCCTGCATCCGTAAAAGTAAGGCAAAGGATATTATGAGGTTGCGTATCAGTATCTAACAAGATACGCCCGATTCGAGAAGTCAAGATATGAGTCTTACCTGTACCCGGCCCTGCAATAACGAGGACAGGACCTTCTATCTGTTCGACTGCTATTTTTTGAGCAGCGTTTAGCTTTTTTATTTCTTTTGTAAAAGCTTTGTTATAATCTTTTAATCCTTGCTGTTTTTTTGCCATGCTGTTTTTTGAAAACCCTAGTTTTAGGTTTTGTACTCGAACTTAAATTTTAACACATAGGCACATAGAACACATAGTCTTTTTAATTTTTTTTCGAAAAATATTTTAAAACAAAACCTATGTGATCTATGTGCCTATGTGTTAAAAAAATAATCTATGTTTATCTTTTTAATAAACTATTTTAAATTTACTTAAATCAGGCTGATACTTCCGTTCTCTTTGAATTTCATAGTCATAAATAACTTTGCCCAAGTTACTCAAAAACGGCAAACCTATCGACTCATATTGATAATTATCATCATTATAAATTTCATTCTCATTGACCTTAATAGTTGCCGTTAAAAAGAATTCAATATTTTTTTCAAAATCAACGATGTAAGATACATCCGTCAAATATCCATACGCCCAACCGACTTTATTAAAAATACGAATGTGGTCAGGTATCGGTTCTTTTTTATCTCCATAAATAAAAAACTTTACATAGCTATCATATTCCACTTCGGTATATTTTGGATATTGACTTTCACGGGGTCGCATCGACATGACTTTATATAAAAATTGATAATCATCTTCTGTCAATTCAAATCGTTGATGTTTCGCAGTTGCTTCAGGAAAAATTACAGCTCGTAAAACACCTTCCATATCTTCCAAAGCGAATCTATTTTTCATAGAAAAGTCTTTAGGTTCGTTGACTAGTTTTCCGTCAGACATATAACCTTTCCCTTTTTGTAACAATTCAATTACGGGAAGGTTTTGTAACTTTCCATGCGCTTCTTCTTGGCGATAAAGTATAGTGTCAATTCCAAAAAAAGTAAAAGAATTAGTATAACGATTTTCTTCTACTCCAAATGGAAAACCACTTGGACCCAAGCGATGAATAATTTTAGTATGGTTAAATCCTTTCTTTGCTAACTCTTCATTTAAATATTCTTGACCTAAAAATTCATAGAGTCGATTACTCGCATCGTTGTCGCTGACAACGAATGTTTTTTTTATAAAATGTGCAATCGAAGCTGTTCCATTTTGAGAAGTGGAGTCGCCTTGTAATGCAGTTTGTGGAGGTCGAATAGAATCAATGTGTAACTCCGAGTGCTTATCTAAATTATTGATATTCAGTCTGTTGAGTTTTTCTAATGCTAAAAAAGCGTTGGGCATTTTTATCGTACTAGCAGGGTAGAAGTAGTTGTTTTTGTTGACATTGAAATGATTCGAAGTGAAGTTGAGATGATTGTTTTCATCTCTATTAATTTGGGTATAAATGATTTGAAGTTCAAATTTTTCGGGATGCTCGGCAGGTGTGCCGAGTGTGTTTTTATTTTCGGAAATTAATTGTTGTAAAATGTTCATGTCTTCATTGGAGTGACATGAAATGAAAAAAAATGGAAGGAGGAAGAGGGTTTTTTTCATGATAAATTTTTATTGAATTGATTTTGAATAGAACACAGATGCCACGGATAAAAGCGGATTGACGAGTTAACAAGTTTGTTCGTAAAAAATCTGTATTAATTCGCTCAATTCGCGGCATCCGTGTTCTATCAAAATTTAATTTCCGAACATTTAAAATGACCCTTCGGACATGCCTTAAATCCATGCAATCCACAAGGTCGGCAATCTAATTTTTCCTTCGTTTCTAACACTCTTCTTACGGATGACAAAGGCGTAAAACCGAAACTCGGAACGGTCGAACAAAACACGCCCGTCACAGGTGCATTCATCGCCGAAGCTAAATGCAAAGGCGCAGAATCATTTACATAATTCATTTGAGCATTTTTCATTAAAGCAGCGGATTGCAATAAATTTAATTTGCCTGCTAAGTTATGAATATTAGAATGTTGACTCGTTGATTTTATTTTTTCACAACTCTCAAAATCAGAAGGTGCACCTAATAAATAAATTTCTTCTTCCTTTGGTAATCTTTGAATTAGCTCCAACCATTTTTCCGCAGGTAATTGTTTGGTGAACCAAACAGATGTAGGAGCAATACAAATATATCTTTCATTCGTTTTTATTTGATTAAAATCAGAATCGCTTGGATAGAGTTTTGGAAGTGCAGGTTGCTCATTAGTAAGGTGTGCAATCAGATGATGATTACGTTGAATCTCATGAGTAAAATTATTGCTATCCGCAATTTGATGTTTTATTTTTTTTGTAAAAAAAGTAGACAATGGATTTTTGTCAAAACCAACTTTCTCTTTTGCATTAGAAAAAGCAGTTAGCATTCCTGTACTAAAAAATCGTTGGCAATTAATGACATTATCATATTTTGTTCGTCTGATTTTTTGTAGGATGGAAAAAAGATTTTTTGTTTTGTTTTGTTTTTTATTCCAAATCAAAACTTCATTTAGCTTAGGATGATTTTTGAGTAAACCTTCATTTCCTTTTCGCAATAAAAAATCAATCTTTGCATCAGGAAATTGTTGATGCAATTTTTCAATAAGAGGAGTTGCTAATATAACATCTCCGATAAATGCCGTTTGAATAATAAGAATTTTCATATCATCGCAAAGGTAAGTATTAGACTTAATTATAAATGGAAAAAAAAGAATGGATTCTGTTGGCTTTGAGTTTTTGGAGTTTGTCGATGTTTGGACAGATTCATTGGGGCAATTCTTTTGGAGGTAGAGTTGGTGCTGCAATTCAGTTGGGGCAACCTGTAAATCGAGTAGGATTAGTGGCGAATGTTTTTTATGGATTTGATTATGGGCAAGTGAATTTGGAATGGAGAGGACATTATAATTTTTCCAGTTTTGGACCTCCGAAAAAAGGTTGGGAACAACAATTGATAACTGGACTTACATTGGCAGCAGGCGAAAAGAATGATGATGAGGTTCCTTTTGTGATGCCTTTTTTACAGCAGACAGGTCGGAAGTATGCAATAAGTTATGCGGTACATTTTTATAGAGATCAAATAGGAACTTCACAACGTTCGGGAACAATTGCTTTACAATTTAATCATGTTAATATTATTGTTGAGAATGATGCGTTTGGAAGTTATCAAGGGGGTGACGAATTTAGAACAGGAGCATTTTCGATTTTATATCATAACCAAAATTGGTTGTACGAATTGAAAACTGTATTGTGGACAGGTTTTACTAAAGGAGAAGGAACGACGACTCATAAAGATTCTGATTATCCTTGTCGATTTGGTTATAGAGATATTTGCGGAGCGAAATATGGACGATTCTCACATGGAATATTGGGAGGACAAGTACATCGAATTTTGGATTATGGTCAGGTCGTGCAATTGGGAGTTGGAATTGATTCGGAGCGAGTCCGAAATTTTATTCAAAATAAATTGATACACGACATGTATTTTTTTCCAAAAGAATGGACGAAGGTGAGAAACCTTCATATACCAATGTTGGATAATGAGGGAAATGCATATACATTTCAGGAAGGGCAACAACTAAAACCTGCTTTGTGGTATTTAAATTTTGCAATAAATGGAGGACGGTTTTATTAGAATTAATTCTATGTTTTTGAACCAGAAATTTTATTTTTACGTAAGTAATAATTACAATTAGGAAAGTGAATAAAATTTTACATCCTAATTTGCTCTCCTTCTAATTTTTATTGTTTTAAAATTCAACTATATTACACTTTAAATTGATGTCATTTCTAAATATACCACACATTTTTACTACACAAGACTACCCCATTTTTATTTAAAAACAGAAAGGAATATGTCAAAAAAAGATAATAATCATTCAATGAATGGTACTACTCTAGGAGAGATAAGTACGATTAGAGATATTTTGATGGGTCAACAGATTCAAGATTTTGAAACTCGATTTCAAAGTCTTCAAAATCAGATGGCAGAACTAGAAGATAAGTTGAATCAAAAAGTGAAAGATGTTTCAAAGAGTACTTCCAATATTGAAAAGATATTAATGAAAGATATGTCAGGACAAATATCTCAATTGGAAAGCCAAACAGAAGGACGTTTGAATCAATTAGAACAATCTCTAAAAGATGGTCTGATGGATCTTCAAAATAAAATGGAAGAATCGAATATGAATGATAGAGAAAGAATCGCTAAGTTACTTTTGGATGCTGGTAATAATTTGTTGAAGAGTTAATCGATAGATTTTAAGAATTTCCTAAATGATAATGGAGACTCAAAAAAATAAAAACGAAATAGATGAAGCTAAGTTGTTTGACCAACTGAAGAATATTCTATTGAAGGAAGAGCGAGAAGAAATCCAAAAAGTTCAAGAGACAATTTATAAAGAAGAAAATCTTTCAAAACAAATATCTCCAATTGTAACTGAGCATATTGAATTTTTAAAACAAAACTTCCCTGAAGAATTTAAAGTAGTCGTAGATGATATGATTACTCATAAAATTAAAAATTCGAAAGAAGAAATAGTGAATGCCATTTATCCTGAAGTGGGTAAGATGATTAAAAAATATGTAGGACATCAAATCCAAATATTAAAAGAAGGAATTCAAAGTCAAATAAAAGGGAAAGGGATTTTTGGAAATTTAAAAGCAAGAATGGGATTTGGAAATGCAGAGGAGGAAATCATCCAAAATTTAGATCCTACAGTAATTGAAGAAATATTTATAGTTCAAAAATATTCAGGTTTGTTGGCAGGAAGTGCGACTCGAAATAATATGGTTGATCGAGATGTAGTTGCTGGAATGTTGACTGCTATAAAATCTTTTGTGGAAGATGCATTTAAAAGAGATAATGAAGAACTAGAAACTATTGAGTATGGTTCTTATAGAATTTTTCTACAAACTTTCCCTTCTTGGTATATGGCAGTTGCATTAAGTGGAACTCTTACTACTAAGGAAAAAGATGAACTGTCTAATAAGATATTAGATTTTGCGAGTGATAAAATGCCAACTCGAATAGATGAAATTAATGATAAACTGAATAAAGAGTTATCTCTAAAATTAGAGAAATTTTTTATCCAATAAGTACTCAGACACAAATAAACAAATAATAAATACAAATAAGCTAAATTTTAAAAACAGAAAAATGACTAGTAAAAAAGTGATACTGGCAGGTAGCTTTGGAGTTGGAAAAACTTCGCTATTTAATCAGTTTATCTACAATAAGTTTGATGACAAGTATTTAACCACAATAGGTGTAAAGGTTAATAAAAAAGTGGTTCAAGTAGGAGATAGAGAACTTTCGATTTTACTTTGGGATATAGCAGGAGAAGTATCTCAGAATAAAGTTCCTGTTACTTACTTCCTTGGAGTAAGTGGCGTTATTTATGTTTTTGATCTTAGTCGTCCTACTACATTTAAGAATATAGAAGAGGATATTAATTATCTGAAAAAGATCATTGATGGAGGAGTTATACGGATGGTTGGGAATAAGAAAGATTTACTTACAGAAGAACAATTGAAAGAAGTGAGAGAACAATTATCAATTCCATTTGATATAGCTACAAGTGCAAAAACGGGAGAAAATGTTGAACAACTATTTCATGATTTAGGACAAGCCTTATTGGACTAATAATTTTTAATCTTTGACTGGAGATAAACATACCAATAATAAATTCAGGCAACTAATTTTACTTAATGATATGGTAGAATTACTAGCGAGTGATGATTTGATTTTTTCGACAGAAAAACTCAAAGGAATATCTGTTGAAAAATGGTTTCCATTTATAGAAAGTATTTTTAGTAATTTAAAAAAATTGAAAGAGAGTGATGGGGAGTTAATTTTTTCGAGAGTAGAGTCGCCTGCTGAATTTTTGCCTGGCGCGTATGATTTTTGTTTTACAAAAATAAAAATAGAAGAGAAAATATATCTTCAATGGTCAATATATGATTACACAAAAGTTTATGAATATTTGATAAAATATCAACAATTAAAGAATGAAAAAGATATTTATAGACAACAACTAGAATACAAGAGTAAGAAAATGAAAACTATAAATCAGCTACTTTTGAAGCCATTTCAAGGGAATAATCATTCATAAAAATAGATTCTTAATAATCTCTTGTACCAAAACTGTCATTTCTCCGTTATTTTTAATAATTTATACTAATAAAATTACCTGTTTCCCAAAACACCTTATTATATTTTCCTGTTATAGTAGAGTTCGCCATTTAACCTAAGATCATTAATTAATTCCTATGAAAAAAATACTCAATATTTCCATCGCTTTAATTTTTTTCCAGTCTTTCTTATTTGCTCAATCAAGCTCATATACAAATGAAGACTCTAAAGGAATTATTTATAATCAAGAGTTCACAATTGATGCTCGATTACATACTAATGGATTTGCACTAGGTGCTAATTTCACAAAAATAAAAACCTTTCGTAAATCAACCTATTATCAATTTGAAATAGGTGAGTTAAAACATTCTAAAGAATTTCGTCAAAATAGTGATAGTCAATTTCCAAATCAAGGTTCGCCGCAATCTTTTATTTTGGGAAAACAAAATAACCTTTATGTGATAAGAGCAGGTTATGGGCGAAAAAAATATTTGTCAGAAAAAGCAAAAAGAAAAGGTGTAGCAATTGGTTTAAATTATGAAGCAGGTGTTACATTAGGTTTACTTAAACCTTATTACCTTGATATCAAACAAACCGATCCTGGTCAACCTGGTTTAATTCCAACTAGAGCAGAAAGATATGATCCTGAAAGTCCATGTACATTTTTAGATCCGATAGGACGAATATATGGAGCAACTGGATTTTTTAAAGGACTTGGAGAAGTAAGACCTTTGCCAGGTGGACATTTCAAAGCCGGAGTTCACTTTGATTGGGGCGCATTTGACGAATTTGTAAAAGCAATAGAAATAGGTATTGCAGCAGATGTATTTGTTAAGCGAGCACCTATTTTAGTTCATATAAATGAAGAGACGCTGAATATTATGCAATCAAGTTGCCCTCATTTGGCACCTGATGAAGTAGAACCAAATCCTAATCGTCCATTTTTTATTAATCTTTACGTAACTTTGCAGTTAGGGAAAAGATGGTAAACATTTAACTGTTTGCTTTGTTAAAGCAATCGTAGTTTTTTTCAAAATCCGAAATTTTCCTTGAGAATTTCGGATTTTGTTGTTTAATAAAAATCGTTCTTTCAAAAAGAACTAAAATAATAATAATGATAGAATTACCAATAGCGGATAAGCCAGAAAAAGAACCTCGAAAGAAGAAACCCGATTGGTTGAGAGTTAAGTTACCGATAGGGGAAGATTTCAAACGAGTACGAAAATTGGTCGATGAATATAAATTGCATACCATTTGCGAAAGTGGTAGTTGTCCTAATATGGGAGAATGTTGGGGAGCTGGTACTGCGACTTTTATGATTTTGGGAAATACATGCACAAGGTCTTGTTCGTTCTGTGCAGTAAAAACAGGTCGACCACCTGAGTACGATGAAGATGAACCTCGAAGAGTTGCAGAGGCGATTAAATTGATGCAAGTCAAACACGCAGTAATTACTTCTGTCAATAGAGATGAAAGAAAAGATAGAGGTGCGGAGATTTGGTATCAGACCGTAAAAATGACGAAAGAAATGTCTCCCAAAACAACTATCGAAACTTTGATTCCTGATGTGAGAGCGACTTGGGATGCATTGGAAAGAATGGTGGAAGGAGGTCAAGAGGTGGTATCGCATAATATGGAAACTGTAGAAAGTCTATATCGAAAAGTAAGACCTCAAGCAAAATATGCTCGTAGCTTAGAACAAATCAAACGTACTAAAGCAATGGGACATAGAACGAAGTCAGGTGTAATGGTTGGACTTGGAGAAACGAAGGAAGAGATGTTTAAAGTAATGGATGACTTGGTTGAAAATGGTTGTGATGTTTTGACTATTGGACAATATCTACAACCTACGAAGATGCACTTGGAAGTTGCAGAGTTTATTCATCCTGATGTGTTTGCGATGTATAAAGAAGTTGGATTGGAGAAGGGATTTGATTTTGTGGAAAGTGGTCCGTTGGTTAGATCGAGTTATCATGCGGAGAGACATCTTTAGAATAAGGGAACGCTGCGCTAAGGGAAGACGGATTTGAGAAGTTTGAAGTTTGACGAATTAACTTATTTGACTTTATTAAAATACGAAACCCAATTCTTCATTTTGAAGAATTGGGTTTTATATTTTTAAATAAAAAAACAATACACTTACGGAGTAAGTAAAAACAAGATAGAAGATAAACAAGTCAAATCGTCAAACTTCTCAAATCCGTCTTCCCTTAGCGTAGCGTTCCCTTTTTCAAATGTTCTTACTCAATTTTTATTTTATCATAATCCTTAAAAATAGGAGACTGAGCAGCTTCGACTTTAGTTTGATAATCTTTCCAGTCATTTTCAAAAAAAGCATTTACCTTATCCAATACATCATTTACTTTTTGTTTAGCTTGTTCAGTAGCAAATTGAGCCATCTGCCCAGGTTTGCCTTCCGATGCATAAATATATCTTCTTGCAGTAAAAACGCTTGACATAATTCTATTATCTGAACGTTGAATACCTTTAGCATCTTGTGGCGCCATGTAGAGATGTTGTAAGGTAGAGATACTATCTTGTAAAGCTTTTCCTAATTTTTTCATTTCCTTTTTTGTAGAATCAGGAGCATTGACTAATTGGTCGTTGACCAATTTGATAGTCTTTTTAGCTTCTCTTAAACGGTCAAAACTTTCAGTTGTCGCATTGATTATTTTATTGAAATCTTGAACAGCGACTTCTTTCATTTTCATTTGTTCAGGAGTCGTTTCTCGCCTTGGGTCAAGGTGAATATTGAAAGTTGTAGAATCTTTATAGTCGCCATAGATGCAAACCATTTTATAATTACCAGGTAATGCACTTGGTCCACCACCAGGAGGATCAGCATTCTTTCGAGGACTTCTCCAAGAAGGAAATCTAATTCCATCTCTACTCATTCCCCAACTGATACGATTCATTCCAGCTTCTAACTCTCGACTATAAGTACGAATGGTATCACCCGCGCTATCCATGATATGGATTTTTACTTTTTTATCTTTATCACCTTTCTTCTTTTTCGTTTTGTCTTTAGCGACGGAAGTGTCTTGTTTTTTCTTTTTAGCTTTCTTTTTGCGTTTAGCATCAGGGCTAGGCATTTTCTCTTTTTTCTTTTCTTCTTTTTTTACCCAAATAGAAATCATAGGATTCGATGATTTATTTTCTCCTTTAAAAATTGCGTCTGCATGGAAACGAACGCCATCAACAGAACGAAAACTCGCAAGGTAACCATCAGTAGCAGAAATCACATCGAAAGGTTTTGATAATAATTGTCCATTCGTTTTTGCTAACTCACGGAACACTCGAATGTCATCAAAAATCCAAGCTGCCCGACCAAATGATCCAACAATCAAATCATGATCTCTAGGATGAATTTTTAAATCACGAGTTGATACAGAAGGAAAATCTTTCATCCACTTGTTCCAAGTGCTTCCTTTATCTAACGAAAAATATAAACCGTAATCCGTTCCTAGAAATAATAAATTTTCTTCTACAGGATCTTGAACGATAGAAAGTGTATGACCTTTTACATTATTTCCATCAGCAATTCTTCGGAAGGATTGACCATAATTAGTTGTATGGTAGAGATAAGGAGTCCAATCATTTTGGCGATAATTATTGAGGATGATAAATGCTTCACCCGCATTCTTTTGCGAAACTTCGATATAAGGAATCCAACCATTTTTAGGTGCGCCAGTTAAGCGACTAGCAAGATTAGTCCAATTTTTTCCACCGTCTTTTGTGAGTTGTAAATTTCCATCATCTGTTCCTACCCAAATTACATCTTCATCGACAGGACTAGGAAGAATAGCTAAAATGGTCGTGTGATTTTCAGCACGAGTTACATCAGGAGTCAGTCCACCTGTTCGAAGACTTGCATTAATTTTTGCAGTATCATTAGTAGTTAAGTCAGGTGAAATAATTTCCCAACTCATTCCTTTATCAGAACTTTTATGAACAAACTGACTTCCAAAATATACTCCATCATTATCAAATGGATTTTGAGCAATCGCTGCATTCCAATTAAATCTCAATTCAATTCCATCAGGGTGAACAGGTTTGATAGAAGTCGTATGTCCAGTTTCTTTATCAATATACCCTACAAATCCACCTTGAGACATTGACCACAAATAACGACTATCATCTTTATAAAACATCATATCGAAACCATCTCCAAACATGACCTCTCGCCAATCTGCATTTCGAATTCCTCCACGCTTCCAAATAGAACTTGGTCCTACCCAAGAACCATTGTCTTGCATACCTCCACCGATGTTGTAAGGAATTTCCATATCGTAATTGATATGATAAAATTGAGCAACAGGAATATTTTCAACAAATCTCCAATTGACTCCATTATCTCTTGAAATATTTACACCACCATCATTTCCTTCTATCATATAATTAGGGTCAGTTGGATGTTGCCAAAAAGCATGATGATCAGGATGCACTCCTTTTCCATAATCCAAAATTACTTCAAAAGTTTTTCCACCGTCTTCACTTTTAGAAACATAAGTCCAAAGATTCCAAAGTCGATTTTCATTACCTGAATCCACAAAAATATCAGCATAATAAAATGGACGATTTCCAATATCTTTTTTTGAAATTAATTTCCATGAAGCTCCGCCATCTGTTGATTTATATAAACCATTTTCTTTTGCTTCAATTAATGAATACATAATATTTGGCTTAGAAGGAGAAAATGCTAAACCGATTCTCCCTAAATTTCCTTTAGGCAAACCATCTTTATGAGAAAGTTTTTTCCAAGTCTTACCACCATCGTAAGTGATATGCATTCCAGAACCTTCACCACCTGATTCGAAGGTCCAAGGCTTCCGACCAAACTCCCACATGGCAGCTACTAACTTATTAGAGTTAGAAGGATCCATCACTAAATCTGCAATACCTGTAGATGAATTAGTATAGAGAATTTTATCCCAAGTCATTCCTCCATCAGTTGTCTTAAATACTCCACGGTCTTCACTATTTCCCCAAGCAGCACCTTGTGCACCTGCATATACAATATTAGGATTGTCAGGATTGATAATGATTCTATGAATTACTTTTGTTTTTTGTAATCCCATTTGAGTCCAAGTCTTTCCGCCATCAATAGTTTTGAAAATACCATCGCCACTATTCTGAGAATTACGAGGATTTCCTTCTCCAGTTCCTACCCAAATTTCATCTGTATTTTTTTGATTGATTGCGAGGCTTCCGATTGATTGCAAAGGAGCTTCATCAAAAATAGGTTCCCATCGGACACCACCACTTTCTGATTTCCAAACACCACCAGAAGCAGTTCCAACATAAATAATTTCAGGATTGGTCAAATCTACATCAATAGCAGTTACACGACCACTCATCCCTGCGGGACCGATATTTCTTATTTTTAAATTTTCAAGGTCTTCGACATTTATTTTTTGTGAAAAACAGAAAATGGAAAAAAAGCATAAGGAAAGTAAGGTTAAATAAAATCTCATGTTTGTGTTGTTTATAAAAAAATAATAAGCTAAATTATTGAAAATAATTGATTCTATAGCCAAATTAATAAGATGTCTGAAAAGGAAAATTAAAATTTTATATGCAATGTCATATATGTATATATGGTAATGTTTTATTTTGTACTAAATATATAGGCATCGTTTGCCTACTAATCAGTATCTTTAGTATTAAAATAACCTCAACTAAATCTTTAATTTGTAAGGTCATATAATTTTCAGTTTTAGCTATGAATTCAAAAAAATAATTTTCATAATCATTTATGAAATGGTATTCTATGTATTGTGTCTTTATTTGAGACATAGACTAACAAACATTATTTACAATCAATCAAATACAATGAAAAGAATTTTACTTCCCTCTGCCGCTTCGATTTTTATATTGTTGACTTGTATGGCTTTTATGCCAGAGTCAGTTTCTGAAAAAAATAATAGTTTAACAGATATAGTTCTTGAGTTGTCAGAATCTCAGGAGCGAATTGGTTTTACGTTTGAAAAAGGTGGAATTAATGAAGTGACCTTATGTAATCTAGAAGTAGGAGTTAATTATGATTTATCTATTTCTGATTTAGGATTTCAATGTACAATGGATCCTACTTTTTTTGGAAAAAATAATAATGCTGCAAAGCATTTAAAAATAAATTCATCGACAGGATGTTATGAATTAAAAATACAAAACCATTGTAATTTCAAAAAAGAAGCTGTCCTTTCAGTAAGTCGTGAAGAGATTATTGATACTAATAATAATAATACAGGGCAGAATGATGATACAGAAGTAGTACCGATTACTACAAATTCAAGTATGACTGCAACTCAGTTAATTGAAGATGTATTTATCGGAGGAGGTTGTTTTGATGTTACTAATGTGCAAACAATTGGTTCGTCTCAAGGAATTGGTTCATTTGCCAATGGAGGAGCTTCTATAGGATTTGATGAAGGAGTAGTTTTGTCATCTGGAAATATCAACGGAGTTTCAGGACCGAATTCGGGTGAACAAGGAGCGAGTTCAGCAACAGGTGGTGGATCTGATTCTGACCTAGCGATTTTAACTTCTCAAAACATTAATGATGCAGCAGGAATTGAATTTGATTTTTCTCCGACACTTTCAACAATACAATTTCAATTTGTATTTGGATCTGAGGAGTATTGCGAATTTGTAGGGACGCAATTTAATGATGTATTTGGATTTTTTATTAGTGGAAATGGATTCAATGGACCTTACTCAGGAGGTGGAGAAAATATTGCATTAGTGCCAGGAACGGTAACACCTATAACTATTAACACAGTTAATAATGTAACTAACTCTCAATATTTTTTACCAAACAATGCAGGATGTGGAGGGGTGACCAATTCAGCGGATATTGAATTTGATGGATACACTGTTGTACTGACAGCTACAGCCAATGTAATTCCTTGTGAGACTTATCATATTCGATTAGTAATAGGTGATGGTTCGGATTCCATTTATGATTCAGCGGTTTTTCTAAATGCAGGAAGTTTTAATGCAGGTGGACAAGCATCTGTAACAGGTGGTAATGCTAATGGTTCAGGAGTGATATTTGAAGATTGTGATGATGGATTTATCACTTTTACAAGAGAGACAGGAGATGCATCACAACCTTTAATAATTACATATACGATTGACCCTGCAAGTACAGCTACAGCTGGTGTTGATTATGTTCCGCTTCCTACCTCTATTATAATACCTGCGGGACAAACTGAGGTTACTATTCCAATTACTGTTTTTGGAGATGCAATAATAGAAGGTATTGAAACAATTATATTAGATATAGATAATTCCTGTTCTTGTGTAAATAATACCGCCACAATACAAATAAGTGATAGTGTTCCACTCGATGTAGATGGCTTGGATGATCAGGAGTTATGTGGTTCCCAAACCTTGACACTTTCCCCAACTATTGTTGGAGGAGTACCTCCTCTTACATATTCGTGGAGTACAGGGCAAACCACACCTTCGATTACTACAACTATTACTCAAACCACTTTAGTATCTGTAACCATTACAGATGATTGTGGAAATACAGGAATAGAAGATGCAACAATTACGATTGGACAAGCTCCAACTGCAGTATTATCAGGTAGTGCTGAAATTTGTCCTCCAGGTAACTCTGCTGCTACATTGCAAGTTTTATTTACTGGAGATGGTCCATGGGATTTATTTTATACTTTAAATGGAGTTGCTCAAACTCCACTTTTAGGAATTACAACTAATCCATTTTCTTTACAGGTTTCTGCATTAGGAACTTATGCGATATCTCAAGTTATCGAAGATGGATGTCCAGGTTCAGGTTCTGGACTTGGAATAGTTACACCAACGATTCTTACACCAGTTGCGGTCGCATTTGATGTAAGTTGCCCTGGGCAAAATGATGGAGCCATTAATACGATACCAGTAGGAGGAGAACCTCCTTATTCATATTCATGGAATAATCCAAGTGCTGGGGTACAACAAAATCCTAATAATTTACCAGCAGGAAATTATATAGTTACTGTATCAGATGCTAATGGTTGTACAGGTGTAACTTCGACTACTATTAATGAACCAGCAGCTATCATAGCGTCAGCTACAGGAGCATCTGTAGATTGTAATAATCCTAATGGAGCAACTTTAACTTTGACAGTATCTGGAGGAACAATTCCTTTAGGATATCTGTGGAGTAATGGTTCTACGCAACAAAATCCAACAGGTATAACTTCTGGAACTTATACGGTTACAGTTACTGATGACGCAGGATGTACTACTACTACATCTGCATTAGTTACTGAAGATTTTGCTCCACCTACTGCTGTCGCAAATGTAATATCAAATATAAATTGTAATAACCCACAAGGTTCTTTGAATGGAAGTGGTTCAAGTACAGGAGGTGATTTTATTTATTCATGGACTACTCAAGATGGTAGTTTCATAGGTGGACAAAATTCATTAACACCTACTGTTGGCTCGGGAGGTACTTATGAATTAATCGTCACTAATACGACTAATGGTTGTACTGAAGTTGCGTCAGTTATGGTTTCAGAAGATACCACTCCACCAGATGCTGTGGCAAATGCACCTTCTAATATAGATTGTAATAATGCTCAAATATCTCTTGATGGATTTGGTTCAAGTACAGCAGCTGGAGTCAGCTATCAATGGACGACTTCAGATGGTAATATCGTTTCGGGAGCAACTACTCTTAATCCTTTAGTAGATGCTGCGGGTACTTATATCTTGACTGTTATTAATGCAAATAATGGATGTGTGAATGTAGCTACAGTTAGTATTACTGCTGATTTGACTCCACCAGATGCTGACGCAGGACAACCTCAAATGATAGGTTGTAATACTAATAATGTGACGTTGGTTGGAGCATTTTCAAGTATGGGCCCAAATTTCACTTATATGTGGACGACTGGAAATGGATTTATCGTTTCAGGTGAAAATACTCTACTCCCTCAAGTTTCTGCTCCAGGTACTTATGAGATATTAGTAACAAATACTACTAATGGATGTACTGCAATTGATTTTGTAGATGTGACTTTGGATAACTCAGCTCCAGTTGCTGATGCAGGTACTCCAATGGATTTGACTTGTGGGACAAGTCAATTAAATTTAGATGGAAGCGGTTCTGATTCAGGACCAGACATTACATATATGTGGACGACACAAGATGGAAATATTACAGGAGATCCAATGTCTATAAATCCATCAATAGATGCTGCGGGTACTTATCAATTGGTTGTAACTGGAGGCAATGGTTGTTCTACTATTTCAACGGTAACCATCGGAGAAAATCAAACTGAACCAAATGTTGATCCAGGACCAACGATAAATATTCCATGTGGAGCAACGCAAGTTACTTTGATGGGAAATACATCGACTACTGGTAATCTTACATTTTTATGGACAACACAAAATGGAAATATTGTCTCAGGAGCTAATACATTAAATCCTATAGTAGATGCTTCGGGGACTTATCAATTGACCATTTTTAATAATGATAATAATTGTGTTAATGTTGCTTCGACAGATGTAACTAATATTGCAATTCTTCCTGATGTTGATGCAGGAGTTGACCAAGAACTAACTTGTTCAATGGCTCAAATAATCTTAGATGGTTCTAATTCTGCGACTGGTGCAAGTATCACTTATATGTGGATGACTCCAGATGGAAATATAGTTTCAGGTGATAATACAATCAATCCAACAGTTGATGCGCCAGGAACATATACTTTATTAGTAACAGATGCTGATAGTGGATGTACATCGACAGCAACAGTTGACGTAACTGAAAATGTAGTTTTACCAAATGCAGTAGCAACAGCTCAAGGGGCGTTGACTTGTACCGTAATGGAAGTTGGTTTGGATGGAAATGGTTCAAGTACAGGTAATTTCACTTATCTGTGGACGACTCAAAATGGAAATATTCTTTCAGGTGATAATACATTAACACCTCAAGTTAATGCAGCAGGTACTTATCAAATTTTAGTTACAAATACAATAACAGGTTGTACACAAACAGCTACTGTTGATATAACAAATGATGGAAATGTCCCTGATGTGAATGCAGGAGTCGCAGATGATTTAACTTGTATAATTTCTCAAGTTACCCTAAATGGAAGTGGTTCTTCTGGAAATAATTTCACTTACCAATGGACGACCCAAAATGGAAATATCGTTTCAGGTGATGATTCATTAAATCCACTTGTAAATGCAGCAGGACTTTACCAACTTGTAATAACAGATATTACCAATGGTTGTACCGCACTATCTACAGTAGAAGTGGATGAAGACAATGTACCACCTGTTGCTATTGCAAATCCAATCAATGCTTTAGGTTGTACTCAAACGACTGGGACATTAGATGGAACAGGTTCAAGTACAGGAATGGGAATCACTTATCAATGGACGACTCAAAATGGAAATATCGTTTCAGGTGATGATTCATTAAATCCAGTTATTGATGCAGCAGGTACTTATCAAATATTAGTCACCAATACTTTAACTGGATGTACTGAAGTTGCTTCAGTTGATGTTGATAATGATGGAGATGTACCAGATGTCAATGCAGGAATGGCTGATGATATTACATGTGATAACAATGATATTACATTAAGTGGAAGTGGTTCAAGTGGAGCAGATTTCACTTACGAATGGGTAACCCAAAATGGAAATATTGTTTCAGGTGCAAATTCATTAGATCCAATTGTAGATGCTATCGGAATTTATGAATTGATAATTACTAATATTTCAAATGGATGTAGTGCATCTTCATTTATCGAAGTATTTGAAAGTACAGATTTCCCAACAGCAATAGTTAATCCATCTAGTCCGTTAGGGTGTACTCAAATGACGACAACATTAGATGGAACAGGTTCTTCAAATTCAGGAACAGACTTTACTTATGAATGGACAACTCAAAATGGAAGTATTGTTTCTGGCGAAACAACTTTAATGCCTGTTGTAAATGCTGCTGGAACTTATGTCTTAGTAGTAACCAATACAACTAATGGTTGTACGCAGACTGCTTCAATTGATGTAGTCAATGATGGAAATGTACCAGATGTCAATGCAGGAATGGCTGACGACATCACCTGTAATAACAATGAAATTACATTAAATGGAAATGGTTCAAGTGGAGCAGATTTCACTTACGAATGGACGACTCAAAATGGAAATATTCTTTCAGGTGGATCTACTTTAAATCCACTTGTCAATGCGGTAGGAGAATATCAATTAATGGTGACAGATATAAATAATGGTTGTACTGCTATTTCTTTAGTTACAGTTGGAGAGAATGTATCACCACCAGATGTTACATTAGATATTCCAGATCCATTAGATTGTAATACCTCTACAGTAAATTTAACAGGAACTAATAATGACCCTACGGGAAATTACACTTACACTTGGACGACTCAAAATGGAGACATCATCTCAGGTAATAATACTTTAAGTCCAATCGTAGGTCTTGAAGGTCAATATACTTTAGAAATAATGAACACTGATAATGGATGTGTTGCGACTACTTCAATAGATGTAACTATTGATAATCAAGAACCTTTGGCAGATGCTGGAAACTTGATGGAAGTAACTTGTGCCAATAACGAAATCACTTTGGATGGAAGTGGTTCTGCGTCAGGGGCGAATTTTACATACGAATGGACGACCCAGAATGGGTCAATAATATCAGGAGCAGATTCTATCAATCCTCTAGTAGGTGCAGCAGGTACTTACCAAATTTTAGTAACGGATTTAAATAACGGTTGTACTGCAATTAGTGAGGTGGTTGTCGATGAGGATTTTGATGACCCAGTTGCAGTTGCAGGTCAAACTCAAACTTTAAGTTGTTCTCAAACTTCTCTTCAGTTGAATGGAAATGGAAGTTCATTTGGAAATGAATTTATCTATGAATGGACAACACAAAATGGAAGTATCATTTCAGGTGATAATACTTTGACTCCAGAAATAAATGCAGCAGGTGATTATCAACTTCAAGTAACGAATACAGATAATGGTTGTATCAATACATCAACAGTAACAATTGAGCAAGATAGTAACGTACCAAACTCTTCAGCAGGAGACGACAATGTTTTAAATTGTGATATTACAACTTTGACCTTAGATGGTTCTAACTCATCTTCTGGAATTGAATTCTCTTATGAGTGGACAACTCAAAATGGTAATATTGTTTCAGGTGCAAATACAATTAATCCTCTAATAGACATGGCTGGTGATTACCAATTGGTAGTAACCAATAATACCAATGGATGTACTGCGCCATCTTCGTTAACGATTGTTTTGGATGAAACAACACCAACCTCTGAGGCAGGTGTTGCTCAATCATTAAGTTGTACTAACAATGAAGTTACATTAGATGGAGTTGGTTCAAGTACAGGTACAGAATATACTTACCAATGGGTAACACAAAATGGAAATATCGTTTCAGGTGAAAATACATTGACACCAGTAGTTAATGCAACTGGTACTTACGAACTCATCGTAACTTTCTTAGGAAGCGGTTGTACGACTTCTGATTTTGTAGATGTAAATCAAGATAGCAGTTTACCAACTGCTGATGCAGGAGATGGTTTTGAAATCACTTGTAATGCTTTTGATGGAACACTAGATGCAAGTAATTCGACTACTGGAGCTGATATAATTTTTGAGTGGACAACACAAGATGGAAATATCGTTTCGGGTGAAAATACATTGACACCTTTAGTAGATGCAGCAGGTGTTTATCAATTAATATTGACTAATGCAACGAATGGTTGTACTGCAATTTCCGCAGTAACAGTTGTAGATAATAACAATGAACCTACGGCAGAAGCAGGTATCACATTAGAACTCAATTGTAATGATGAAATGCTAACGCTTAGTGGTACAACAACGGATACAAGTTCAACTCTAATTTATGAATGGACGACTCCAGATGGTAACATTGTTTCAGGTGAAAACACATTGAATCCTGAGATTAATTTGGAAGGAACTTATCAATTAATGATAACCAATACTGCGACAGGTTGTGTCTCTACAGATGATGTAATTATCACTTCTGATTTTACAACTCCAATAGCAGATGCAGGTGCGACAGATGAGTTAAATTGTACGCAACCTTTTGCGACACTTGATGGGAATGGAAGTAGCACGGGCGTAGAATATATTTACTTATGGACGACTCAAAACGGGAATATTGTTTCAGGTGAAAATACATTAAATCCTGATGTCAATATGGCTGGCGATTACGAACTTCTAGTAACTAATATCGTCAATGGTTGTACTTCTATCGAAGTAGTTTCTATTACTGAAAATATCAACGAACCCGATGTAAGTATTGCAGTTGCAGCTGATTTGACTTGTGATTTGACTGCTTTCGAATTAGATGGAAGCGCATCAAGTACAGGTACAGAATTTACATATCAATGGACTACAACTGATGGTAATATTGTAAGCGGTGATGATGCAGTAAATCCAATGATAGATGAACCTGGAACTTATGTTTTAGTCGTAACCAACACTACGAATAATTGTTCAGCAACTTCGCAAATTGTAGTTGACGAAAATGTAATTGAACCTACTTCAAATGCAGGTGTACAAGGACAGTTGACCTGTGCAATTACTCAAACTCAATTAGATGGAAGTGCATCAAGTACAGGTGCTAACTTCATCTATTTATGGACAACGACTACAGGAAGTATTATCTCAGGTGAAACTATTCTTACTCCTACCGTAGGCGGTACAGGGACATATGAATTAATCGTAACAAATACCATTACAGGATGTACATCAAGTTCATTTACAGATGTTGCTTCTGATGGAAATCTTCCAGACGTTGCAGCGGCTCCGATGGGTATGTTGACTTGTTCAACAACGACAATTGACTTAAATGGAAATGGTTCTTCGACAGGTGCTGACTTCACTTATACATGGACAACAGTTAATGGAAATATAGTGTCAGGTGAGACGACACTTTTTCCAACAGTAAACCAAACAGGTGACTATACTTTAATCGTCACTAATATTACAAATGGTTGTAGCGATGAAGTTACAATTATTGTAAATGAAGATATAGAGCCTCCAGTTGCAGTTATAGATCAAACAGGAAGTACGAGTTTAGATTGTATAAATTCAAGTCTTATTTTAGATGGTTCAGGTTCGCAGCCTTTTGGAAATGTATCTTACGCATGGACAACTATTGATGGAAATATTGTCTCAGGGGGAAATACTGCCAACCCTGAAATTGATGACGATGGAGAATATATTTTGACTATCACAAACTTAACCAATGGCTGTACAGAAACTCAATCTATAATTATAGACCAAGACCTTTCTGTTCCGCAAGGTAATATTGTACAACCAATCCCATTGACTTGTAATATTACAGAGTTGACATTAGAAGGAACACTTCTATCAGTAGGAACAAATTTCTCTTACCAATGGACAACAACTAATGGGAATATTGTTTCGGACGGAACGACCTTAAATCCAACTGTCGATGAGCCAGGATTATATCAATTAATTATTACAGATTTAAATAGTAATTGTGATAATCAATTTTCGATAACTGTATCGGAAGATGTTTTAGCACCAGATGCTGAAGCAGGAGTCGCTGATAATTTAGATTGTCAAGTTACCTCAGTTTCTCTAAATGGTTCTGCATCTTCATTTGGAAATAACATTACTTATACGTGGACGACAACTAATGGAAATATTGTTTCAGGAGCGACTACAACTTCACCAGTTGTAGATGCCGAAGGAACTTATACACTCTTGGTAACGAACAATCAAAATGGTTGTACTGCAATAGATGCAGTAGTTGTCGATGCTGATGCAAGTGCACCAAGTGGAATCATATTTACTATCGACGAACCAGAATGTCATGACGACCCAGGAAGTATCATTATCGAAACGGTAGATGGAGGAACTCCGCCATACTTATATTCGATTGATGGAGATAATTTTTATAGTGGACATATCTTTACTTTAGATGCTGGCGACTATACATTATATGCTCAAGATGCTTCAGGATGTGAAACTCAAACCAGTTTTATTATCCCAGAATTAGATCCCGTAAGTATAGTGTTAGAAAATGAAGTTACGATAGATTTAGGTGACACTTACCAAATCGAAGCGACTACAAATATTCCGACTGATGAGATAGAATCAATTCGTTGGAGTCCAGATGCTTTCTTATCTGCGAGTGATATTCTAAATCCAGTTGTTGAGAATTTATTTGAAGGCTTAACCTACACAGTAACTATTACAAATATTTATGGTTGTAAAGTACAAGCAAGCATCACAGTAAATGTAGATAAATCAAGAGCCATTTATATCCCAAATGTATTCTCTCCAGGAACTGGAAATGAGAATGACATCTTTATGATTTACGCAGGCGACCTAAGTCAAATCAAACAAGTCAATACATTTTTGATTTTTGATAGATGGGGAGAAGTAGTGCACCGAGCAGAAAACTTTATGCCAATGGATCCTGATCAAGGTTGGGATGGAACGTTCAAAGGAAAAACAATGAACCCTCAGGTTTTTGTTTATTGGGCGGAGATTGAATTTATAGATGGAATAAAAATTCTATACAAAGGAGATGTCGCTCTGAAAAAATAAAAGTCGTTTTCAATTTATATTTTTTGAAGCTTACGCTTCTTGTTTTATATTTTAAAAATAAAAAACACAACCCTGAATTTTTATTTATAAAAATTCAGGGTTTCTTTTTTTATAAATATGAATGATGTTTTATTTGAAAAAACAGGATTTAATTTATATTATTCGTATTTGAAATTACTCTACCCGATGATTTTGGATAAAAAATGAAAAGTAAAAAGGAAAGCAGATTTTTGAAGTTCTGACACAACTCAAATCTGCAATCCAATGGAA
>JALZVK010000163.1 GCA_023301005.1 Saprospiraceae bacterium
CACAGAGGTACTCAACCCTTATGTTAATGACACTGCGCTGGCAAAGGAGAAAATTGTGCTACACTAACAAAGTGTACAGTAATAATTTTTAAGTCCAAATACCCATTTATTCATAAATGTGAAAAAATTATGGAAACATAATTTAAGGCTAAACGTAAATCATGTATTAAAATATATTTAAGTTTAAATCATTGACATTCAATATCTTATGTGTTTAATGTGTTTTTAAACTCAACATTTTATAATTTAAAAATTCAACATGAAATATTTATTTTCAATATTATCAATCGGGTTTTTCTTTTTATCAACTACTTCGCTATTTGCGGATTGTATTTATAAAATGGAATTGAATGCTAGTCAACAAGAAGATGGCAACTTTTTAACTTGGTCTACTTCTAGCGAAATGGACAATCAATATTTTGTTATTGAGCGTTCTAGAAACGGAATTGATTTTGAAGTGGCAGGTAAAGTAAAAGGAGGAGGAACAATTAATGAAGCTCAAGAGTATAGTTTTTCTGATGTAAATAAAAACAAGCAATTTACTAGATTCTTTTATCGTCTTGTTCAGATGAATTTTGATGGTACATCTGCTTTTTCTCATGTTGCTGTTTTGACAAGAACATCTGATGAAAAGTTATTTGATATTACATCTTTAAATTCAAGTATTGTAGATCAATATTTTAATCTAAATCTTGAATCTAGTATTTCAAATCAATTGAGTTATAATGTTCAGACTCAAATGGGAGATGTTTTATTAAGAGGAAAAATTCAAGTTACAAAAGGTCAGAATGCTATCTCTATAGATATGAATGATTTGGAGGTGGGACGTTACCAATTTGCATTAAAATTGAAAAACGAGATTTCTGTAATTCAAGTTAAGAAAGTAGATTCTTCGGAATTACCTGAGGTGAATTTAGCTACTAAAAATAAGAATACTAAGAATTGATATAAGAGCTTGTTGAGGAATTAGATTTCGGCTAAAAATGCCCTTTTTTTGATGACACTTCTTTGAAAAAAAAGTCAAATAGCACAGACTATGTTCCTATTTTTTCGCATCGTTTCATCAAAAAATGAACATTTTTATCTCAGAATCTAATTCCCCAACAAGCTCTAAGTTATTAAAACTAAAAATTTAACGACAGAATATTAGGAATGCTATTGTAAAATAGTGTTCCTTTTTTTATGAATAGTTGATAGAACGCTGATGCCGCAGATTGAGCGGATTATAGCGGATTTTGACGAGCGAATTTTCATCTCTTTTCTCTTTTCCCTCATCTCATTTACATTTACAAAAAAAAGAGGCGATAGCCTTACAGCTATCACCTCTTAATAAGTTTAAATATATTTTAAAACACTAACGAATTAGTGTTATATCATTTTTATTATCTAATGTTTGAATTGTTTGAACTGTACCATTTGGCAATACTATTCTAATTAGGAAGACATAAACATCAGAAGTAGCAACGTCTTCTCCATCAACTGTACCATCCCAACCTGTATCTGGAGTTTCATTATTATAAACTAAGTTACCCCATCTATTCCAAACTGAGAATGTTTCTATCTCAATAGGACCTAAAGAGCTTCCAGATTGTAGCCCTTCAAAAGTAATATTGAAGAAGTCATTCACTCCATCACCATCAGGTGTAAATGCATTAGGTACTTGATAGTTAGGAATAGTTCCAGTAAAAGGAAGAACAAAAGTTGATTCACATCCTGCATCATTAATTACGGTAACACTAAGCTCATTAGCTTCTTCTATAACTGTAAATATGAGAGGATTAGTAGTGCCAATTACTTGGCCTGTATTATCTGTCCATATAAATTGATCACCAGGAGTTGGATTAGATACAACTGCTGTGAATGTAACTTCAGTTCCAAGTTCGATACCTCCAGTAACTAAAGGATCAGATGAAATAAATACATCTGGTGAATCTGATATATTTACACTTGCAGTTGTTGAAGCAGAACAATCAGAGATTGTTGCTGATACTGCTATTTGAGTAGAAGATGTCGGTGTAAATGAAAGTGTATTGGAAGCCTCACCACTATAATCATCTCCATTACTACTTGACCACATGAAGTTATCATCTCCTAATAATTCGGTAATCACTAATGATTCATCGGTACAGATTGTAGTATCTGACCATGATAATAGTAAATTAGGATCAACAACCTCTAATGTAACAGTTGTTGTTTCAGAACATGCATTATTATTGACTACACGAGTGTAAGTTGTTGTTTCATCCATAATAAGTACTAAGTTCAGATTTTCTAAATCTGAGTTAATAGAAGTTGCTGGATTCCATAAGTGCGTAATATCCATGAAGTTAGAAGGCTCGTAAGTAGGGGATACTAATGATACAATATCACCAGCACAGTATATATCTTTCATTGGTATAGCTTCCAATGAGAGGTCAGGTAATGAATCTACTTTTACGAATATAGAATCAAATACAGTACATGCTCCTACAGTTAATTCAGTAAAATAAGTAGTAGATACTGTAGGTGTAATTGTTATCGCTGTATCCGTAATAGGAGTTAATGTAGGATCGAAAGGATTAGATAACCATTGGAAACCTACACCGCCTGTTGATGTATTAGCAAATAAATCAACCGTTTCATCTAAACAGATAAATACTGTATCTGCATTGGCAATAGAAGCACTAGCAGGAGTACCAGTTATATTGACTGATGCAGTCTGAGTACAAAATGCGTTGACACTTGTAGCAACTACAGTATAAGTAACTGTACCAGAAGTAGCTTGTACCGTTGGATTAGGTAAAGTGTTATCGTTCATATTTTGATTAGGAGTCCATAGGTAAGTTGTATTTGTACCTGGAATTGGATTTGCCAAATCAAGGAAATGACTTTCACAAAGTGTAGTATCTAAAGTCGTTAAGTCAGGGAAATCAAATGGATCAACATTTACAGTTATTGATGCTTCTGCTTCACAACCTTCTAATTCTACAGTTGCTGTATAAGTTGTAGTAACAGCTGGCATATCAGAAATGACTTGTGCATTTGGATCAGGGAGTGTGATTCCTGGTGTCCAAATCAAACCTTGATTACTTACATTGTTAATCGCTTCTAATGAAACAGTTGCACCTTCACAAATATTAGGCGTAGTGATTGGATTAATAGAAATTTGAGGATCTATGATTTGTAGAAATATAGAATCTTCAGCAGTACAAGTTCCTACTGTTCCTATTACATTTACCCAAGTATCAGTAGTTGGTGTAGCAAATGGATTAGGTGACGATGGATCACTAATTACACTTACTGGAGTCCAGAAGTAACTAGCAGCACCATCAACACTTAATGTAATTCCACTATTGGCACAAACAAACGCAGAATCTTGACCTAAATTAACGTTTACAACGGGAGCATCTCCTAATTCAATTGTGATCTCTGTAAAGTTGATATTACCACATCCAAAGTTATTAGAAAGAGTAATTGTAATTGTTTCTATTCCTTCATTAATATTATCAATGATTGGAACTAATGGGAAACTTAATAAAGTTTCTCCAGGTGCAATAACAATAGTATCAGGCATATTTAAAATATAATCAACACCTAATGTAGCCGTACCTCCAATAGTTACTCCATAAGAAGAAGCTTCATCTTGAGGATTATTCAATGTGACTTGTAATTCGTCATCTATCCCCGAACAACCTTCAATTAAGTAATCAATACCTGAAGCAAAGTTGACAGAAAGTTGTGGTGTACCACCTTTGATCTCTGAAATAAATACTCCTGAATCAAAAGAACTATCACCTCTATCCGCTATTGCTAACTTCAAGTGATATTCGTTACAAGGTGTTACATCTGCTCTAGCAGTCAAACTCTTTTTGGTACCTAAGAAGTCAGAAGTCAAACCATCGTATTCTATACTTTGACCGATTTCATTATTTCTA
Organism: Saprospiraceae bacterium; assembly: GCA_023301005.1. Classification (GTDB taxonomy): domain Bacteria; phylum Bacteroidota; class Bacteroidia; order Chitinophagales; family Saprospiraceae; genus CAJQQY01. Next base: position 3,915 of record JALZVK010000163.1, read on the forward strand.
TAATATTCCCAATTCATTAAATTATTAACTGTATTAATTTCTACTTGAGTAGTTGTATTAGGAATAGTTGCAATGTTTAATTGATTATTTAATCCAGGGTCACCAACGATGTCTGGACCTGAAATTAAAAATGCAAAAATATCATTGAAATTACTATTGACAAATTCAGGATACTCTTCCGAACCAAAAATATATTCAAATACTAATTCGTCAGTTGCCACAAAAACATCTAATTCGACAATACAAGCATCGTTTGATGTTGCGCCATTTCCAAATGTGGTAGAAAGATAATCTAAGTCTGCATCACCTCCTGAACCTGTAATATCAGAAGAACTTCCTGAAGTATTTGGACCTACTGCATTTTGAATTGATCCTGAAGTTAAGACTAGTCCTCTTTCCAAACCAAGGTCAGTTCCATCACCTAAGAAAGTTCCATAAGAACCTTGATCACAAATAATAGTATCAACTGTTACCACAGTTTGTGGTGTTGCTACTGCATCAGAAATATCAATATTGGAAACATTAGCATCAACAAGAACTGGATCTGGAACTTCACAGGGTTGAGTAGAACATTCCCAGAAACTAGAAAATCCTTCAAAGGTTCCCGTTCCATCTGATAGAAATTCGACGGTAAGACATCCACTAGAGGCTTGAGTAACAAAACATACACCACCACCACCATCTACAGTATTATTTCCAAAACCACTACCATCAATCGAGACCAGCAGCGGAGCACCTGTATTATCACCATCATAAATATTGATAGCATCACCAAACTCTTCAATATTGAAATACTCTAATGAATAAGTTATACAAGTATTATTAGGAGCAGGAGGGCAAATCGTAAATACATTGTTTTCATCGTTTTGATAATCATCATCAGGTCCACCTGAGTCAAATAATTGACCAGAACATGAAGTAGAACCACCTTCATCAATTGTATTAACTTGTTGTAAGGTATCTACGCATACGATAAAATCTCCCCAGTTAGGTGTAGCGGTAGCTGAGAAATCATCTACACGTATGAAATAAGGAATACCAGGAGTAAGTCCCAATAAATCTACTTCCAAAGTAGGTTCTCCAACATCCGCTTTCGCACATAATATTTCATCTAACTCATTGGCTGCACATTCTCCACGATAAACAGCTATTTGAGGTTGAGTCAATGTATTACCATTAGTATCATCTCCTGATAATGTAATAGTAAAGTCAACAATACTTCCATCAGCTGGTACTAAAAATTCAAACCAAACATCATTGTTTACATTATCCCAACAAGAAGGAACATTAAAAGTAGATGGTGGATCAAAAATCTGCGATGCTGTCGCATCTACATTATTATAAATCGTTGAATCACAACTGGGACCTTCTCCCAAATTGATTATTCCTGAACAATCATCATTCGCAGGTACTTGAGCTAATGCATTAAATGTCAGAAAGGTTAAACACAAAAGTATAAGTCTTTTCATCATAATGAAATGGTCTTGGTGAATTAAGTATTTCGTTTTGATTTAAATAAATTAATTCAAATTATTGTTAAAAATGTCAATCTCCAAAAATAGTTACTTTTTGCCCTAATTCAATTATTTTATCAAATTAAATCTTGTAAAATATATATCATTTCACATATTATTAGAGCATTTTATGCTTAAAACGGATATTATATAATATTTAAGTACTT
>JALZVK010000164.1 GCA_023301005.1 Saprospiraceae bacterium
AATCTTTTAGATGCGATTGCAATTGGAACGACTGATGGAATTGCGAGAGAAAGCTTTAAATAATTTTAGTGAAAATAAAATTCCGATGAATACGCCTATGGCAAATTTGGAGGAAGTTTTAGTTCCTTTATTTTTGGCGCATCGCTATCAAGTGGAAGCTGCGGTGAAATTAATCGGAGGAGTAGATTACGAATATAGCTCAAGAGGTGATACACCTGTTGCAACAAGAATTGTAGATTATGGAGAGCAAGGAAATGCTATTCGTATTTTAAATAAAACATTACAACCTGAATCGCTAGCGATTCCTGAAGCTGTTTTGAAAATGATTCCACCTAAGCCTGTTGGTTATAGAAGTGGTCGGGAGAATTTTAATTCAAGAACTGGTCTGACGCTTGATCCTTTGGCGGCGGCAGAGAGTGCTGCGAATCATATTCTAACATTATACTTACATCCGCAACGTGCGGCTCGATTGGTAGAGCATCATGCAAGAGATAAAAAAAATCCTGGTTTGCATACTGCCGTAAATGCATTGTTGCAAAATTCTTGGTTTACTAAAGAAACGAATAATTATCACGCTGCAATTGGTAGGGTAGTGGACAAATTAGTTTTGCAACATTTGATGAAATTAGCAACTAATCAAAGTACGAGTGATGAAGTTAGAGCAATTAGTTGGCTAAAAATCAATGAGTTAGAAGATTATTTGAAAAAACAATCTCCAGTTACTGATGTAGAGAAAGCGCACGTTGTTCATGGTTTAGCAATGATTGCACAATTCAAAGCTGATCCTGCTGAATGGAAAAATACTACACCTAAAAATCTGCCTGATGGTTCGCCAATAGGTATGGATGCATGTGGACATTAACAAATATCCGTAACCGCCAAATTCATTTGGCAGGTTGTACCAAAGTCGAGAAAAAAGATAGTTAGATTAGTTGCAGATGTATGTTGAAGAAGAATTTAAGTAACACTTTTAATTCTTTTCAACGATTCTGAAATAACCTGCCAAATGAACCTGACTGCCGTCAGGCAAGTTTGGCGGTTACTTAAAACCAAAACCAAAACCGTCATCACATGAAAAAACACTATTTATTATATTTTGTAATTACAGCGTTACTTTTTCTATTTAGTTGCAAAAGACAAAAATTTGTAGCCAAAACAATTCAAGGTGAAGAACCTCGAAAAACAAGTTTTTGGCATTATCAATCCAACTTTATGTTGGATAGAAATTCGACAGATTTAAGAACAGATGGAATTTATTTTAAAATAATAGATACCGATCAGTTTGGAGATACTTATAAGACTTTTCGTTTTTATCAAGATGGTTTAGTCATTTCACATGTGGCATATAGTACGCCTGAGAAGTTGATGAAATTAGAAAGAATGATAGAAGGGAATATTCATGGTTATTATAAATTGAAAGGAGATACTTTACTATTTACAACCAAGGTATATTATAATCACAGTCCTACTTTTTATACAGGTGATATATATAGCAGCGACTCTTTGCGACTACATTATATCAATTATAAAACGAGGGAAAGTGATAGTGAGATTTATTATTTTATAAAAGAAGAAAACTAAATATTAAGAAGAGAGAGAAGAGATCATTGTATTGAGAGAAAAGAGAATTCTTAGAATAGTGATTATTGGTTTTGTTTATTATTTCCAATTGTCTCTAATCTCTGTTCTCTCTTCTGAACATTTATAAAAAATTAAACATTATGAAATCTTCCTTACTCCTCTTAATCGGACTCTTATTTTTTACTTGTACTGATTCGCCAAAAAGTAATACTCAAGAAGTAGAAACCAAATTAAATGACGCCACTTTAACTAATAATCAAAAAAAGAAATGATGAAATTAGGAGCATTCTCAGCAAGTCTTAGTGTGAAAGACCTAAAGGTCTCCAAGGCGTTTTATGAAAATTTAGGATTTGAAGTTTTGGCAGGAGGCATGGAAATGAATTATTTAATCATGAAAAATAACAATGCACTTATCGGTCTTTTTCAAGGAATGTTTGAAGGAAATATCTTAACCTTTAATCCTGGTTGGGATGAAAGTGGAAAAATTACGGAAACATTTGACGATGTGAGAGCGATTCAAAAACATCTAAAAAGCAATGATATAAAATTAGAAACGGAGGCTGATGAAACGACGAGTGGACCTGCTAGTTTTATGGTGAAAGATCCTGATGGGAATCTTATTTTGATTGATCAGCATCGGTAGGGAATTGTATTGTTATATGGTTTCGCTTCGCTTCGCTATGGGTTTAAAATAATCTTTTCTAAATTATAAAACAAGCAAGATTACTCCTTCTTCTAAATTTCCAACCTCAACTTATTACTAAATGAAAAATGTAATTAGTATCTTGCATCTATTCAAAAAAACAGCAGATTTTTGAATTAAGGAATTGTCAAATAATAACCTCCAAACCTAACTTGTCTTTTTTCGCTTTGCCGTCGATAAAAAGCCTCGCCGAACCAAAAGGTTCGCCTACGTTTTTTGCCTAAGCAAAACAAAAAAATCCTTCGCTATCTTTTGTAGCTTATTAATTGTCAATTCCTTAATTAAACATACGAATCAACAAAACCATGACCTTACCCGATGCTCGGATAGCACTCAAAAAATTCTTCGGTTACGACAACTTTCGCCCCAATCAAGCAGAGATAGTTCAAAGCGTCTATGACAAAAAAGACACTTTAGTGCTCATGCCTACAGGTGGAGGAAAGTCTATTTGTTTTCAAATACCTGCGATAACGTTGGACGGTATTTGCATCGTAGTTTCCCCTCTGATTTCGTTGATGAAAGACCAAGTGGAAAGTCTTCGTGGAAATGGAATTCCTGCTGCATATTATAATAGTTCATTGTCGGCTAGTGATGAAAAGCAATTGATGGAAGACCTTGAGAATGAGCAACTTAAGTTACTCTATGTTTCTCCCGAACGATTATTGACTCGAAGTTTTTATCAGTTGATGCAGCAGATGAATATCAGTTTATTTGCAATAGATGAAGCGCATTGTATTTCCTCTTGGGGGCACGACTTCCGTCCTGAATATACCAAGATGAAATTTTTAAAAAACTCATTTCCCAATGTGCCAATCATGGCACTCACAGCGACTGCGGACAAGTTGACTCGAAAAGATATATTGACTCAGTTAGGTTTTCAAAATCCAAAAGTTTTTCTTGCTTCATTTGACCGACCTAATTTAAGTATCGAAGTTCGTTCAGGTCAGAAACGTTTACAACAGATCGTGGAGTTTGTAAAAAATCGTTCTAACCAATCTGGAATTATTTACTGTCTAAGTAGAAAAAATACGGAGAACCTCGCTGATAAATTACGAGCCAATGGAATTCGTGCTTCACATTATCATGCAGGTCTTTCCCCTAAGATGCGAAGTGAAGTGCAAGAAGATTTTATCAATGATAAAGTTCCGATTGTATGTGCGACCGTTGCCTTCGGAATGGGAATTGATAAATCGAATGTTCGATTTGTGATTCATTATAATTTACCTAAAAACATAGAAAGTTATTATCAAGAGATTGGTCGTGCAGGGCGAGATAGTACGGATGCAGATACTTTGTTATTTTGGAGTTATGGCGATGTGAAAATTTTAACTGACATCCTCACCGATCCTCAAAATCGAACTGAACTGACTGACCTGAAAATGTCGAAGCTCGAAAGAATGCGTCACTTCGCTGAAGCGATGCAATGTCGTCGAAAAATTTTACTCGCATATTTTAGCGAAACGATGACGGAGGATAATTGTGGCAACTGCGATATTTGTAAAAATCCACCGCAAAGAGTTGATGGTACATTGATTGCTCAAAAAGCTCTTTCAGCATTAGCACGGACGAAGGAACAAGCAGGAATTAATTTGCTTATCAATATTTTGAGAGGTTCAAATAATCGGGAGATTTTTGAAAAAGGTTTTAATAAAATAAAAACTTATGGCGCAGGGCGAGAGATAAGTTATTTGGATTGGCAATCTTATATGATGCAATTATTGAATGCGGGATTGATGGAAATTGCTTACGACCAAGGTAGTGTATTGAAGTTGACGGCAAGTGCTAAAGAGGTTTTATTTGAAGGAAAAAAAATCGAATTGGTTAAACCTGTCGATGTCAAAGCAAGAGTCGAAGCTGCCAAAAAGAAAGCAAAAGGAAAACCAAAAAGAGAAAGAGTCAGAGACGAATTGTTCGAAGCATTACGTGCTTTACGATTACAATTGGCGAGAGTGCGAGGTGTTCCTCCGTACATTATATTTAGTGATGCGACTTTGGAAGAGATGGCTGCGAAACGTCCAACTACTGATTTGGCGATGAATGAAATTAGTGGAGTGGGAGAGCGAAAAATGCATCTTTATGGAGAGCAATTTAAACAAGCGATTATTGATTTTTTAATTGCTAAAGAAAAGTCTGGACAGAAAGTTCAGGGCAGTTCTCATGTCTTGTCTTTTAATTTATATAAAAATGGAACTACCATTGCTGACATTGCGACTCAGCGAAATATCAAAGAGTTAACAGTACTTACACATTTGGCGAAATGTTATGAGCAAGGTGAGGATTTTGATGTTTCGGAATTTATCGGAGCGGAGGAAATTGATTTGATTTTGGGTGTGCTTCCTCAAATTGAAGAACCTTATAAAATGACTGATATTTTTAATCACTTCGAGGAGAAGGTTTCTTATGATAAAATTAGATGGGCGCTTGCGCATTATTATCGGGAGGCTACTGTTGAGTAGGGAAGGAGGGGGAACATTCGAAATTTGTCCCGTTTATAAACGGGATGACGAGTTGGCTGTTTATACGATTTGACTGAAAAAGGGAATTAGGGAAGACAGATTTAAGAAGTTCGAAGTTTGACGAATTAACTTGTTTTGTACCTAAAATGGGAAACCCAAATTTTCAGAATGAAAATTTGGGTTTCTTATTTACGGATGTTACGTAAATATTTAAGGTCCTCTAACTCAACTTTTTTCCATGATGAAAAAAGTTGCAAAAAAATCAAGACTTAATTTTGTAAGTCAACAGTTCTAAATTCAATTTTAGCCACGCAGCCCAAACCTGCCTGCCGGCAAAGGCAGGTTTAGCTGCGAAAGCAAAA
>JALZVK010000165.1 GCA_023301005.1 Saprospiraceae bacterium
AATCGCCATAATAGCAGCAACTCCAATTCCATTATCAGCGCCGAGTGTTGTACCATCAGCACGTACCCAATCTTTTTCTACAATCATCTTGATACCTTCTTTATCAAAATTGAATTTGGTATCTGCATTTTTTTGATGAACCATATCGAGGTGACTTTGCATGACAATTGTCGTTGCATTTTCTTTTCCTTTGGTTCCAGGTTTTTTGATGATTACATTTCCGACTTTATCGACGGTGGTTTTTAGACCTAGTTTTTTTCCAAATTTTTTAGCGAATGCAATTACACGTTCTTCTTTTTTAGAAGCACGAGGAACTGCGTTGAGGTCTGCAAAGTTTTTCCAAAGTGATTGAGGTTCTAATTTTTTTATTGAAGTTGACATTGATTTCTATTTAGATTTTTTTATTAAAATTTTCGCAAAGATAAAAACAATGGCAGCAAAGCTGCAATGAATAATTGAAAATGAAAAATGAAAAATTGAAAATTGCCTTCTAACTTGAATAAACTATGTAATTTTTTTTTCTTATAAATGTGCTTTGAGAAATTTGTGCGGAGGAATAAGGGAGTGCATAAGTTCTTAAAGCTTTACGAACTTTTGCACTTGCTCTTTTCTACCCGCAGATTTCGCAAAGCAGTTGATATTGAAAAAGTATTTACACAAAATTGTGAGTTCCAAGTTAGAAGGCAATTTTCAATTTTTCATTTTCAATTTTCAATTGCGCCTTGTCGCAATATGCCTATGTGGTAAATTCCAAATTCACTACATTGTGATTTTTTTATTTATAAATAACAAACTAAGTGTCATCTGCAAAAAAGCAATTCACATTAATAGGTTATCCTCTTTCCCATTCTTTTTCAGAAAAGTATTTTACGGAAAAATTTCAGAAAGAGATGCTTTCTAATCACAGCTATTTTTTATCTCCTTTGGAAAATATCGAACAGTTCCCTGATCTGATGGCAAGCCATCCTGACTTAGTAGGTGTAAATGTTACGATACCTTATAAAGAAAAAGTGATTCCATATTTAGATGAAATATCAGAAGAGGCAAAAGCTATCGGAGCAGTCAATACTATCAAAATCAAAGATGGAAAACTCAAAGGTTATAATACAGATGTCTATGGATTTGAACAATCACTTTTAAAATTTTTACAAAAAAAATCAAAAAAAATAAGCGTTGAAAACGCTCTAGTCCTCGGTACAGGTGGAGCTGCAAAAGCAGTCTGTTATATTTTAAAAAAGATAGGAATAGAACCGATACTCGTTTCCCGAAATCCTAATAAAGGTGATGTGACTTACGAAGATTTGGATTGTCTAATTTTTGATGAGTGTCGATTGATTGTGAACACAACGCCACTTGGAATGTTACCTCATATAAATACATTTCCCCAACTTCCGTACAACCGACTAAATGCTAATTTTTTCCTCTATGATTTAGTCTATAATCCCGAAAAAACTGTATTTTTGATAAAAGGCGAAGAACATAAATCTTCCATTAAAAATGGTTTGGAAATGCTACATTTGCAGGCTGAGAAATCGTGGGAGATTTGGAATGAAGAATAAGGCAATCACTAAAAGCTAAACTTATGTGTTTGTGTGTATAGGTGTTAATGTTATGAAATTTGGAAATGAATTAATTATCAATTTTTGAAGATTTACTTATAGACATTAACACCTATACACTTATACACAAGGAGTCTAGCTTTGCAGGGATTGCAATAAAAATTAAATAAAAATCAATGAAGTCCTTAAAGAAAAAGACGAAACCTCAACCCAATAATAATTCATCATTAGATTTTTCTAATACAGAAATTGCATTTGCTTACAAGTCTGATAAAGAGTTGAAAAAAGCTGCATGGTTATTCAGTTTGATGAATAAATCATGGCTCGTTAATCCACTTTCCGATATGGGAATGTTGGCGATGAAATTGAGATTGCCATTTACCCAAAGCATAGTGCGGGAGACGATGTTTGAACAATTCGTCGGCGGAAGAACATTGTTAGAATGTACGCCTAATATTGAAAAATTGTATGAACATAAAATCGTAACGGTCCTTGATTACGGAGCAGAGGCAAAGGAAACGGAGCAGGATTTTAATAAAACGATGAATGAAAATATTAGAGCAATTGAATATGCGGCAGCGAATGCAAGTACGCCTGTGATTAGTACTAAGATTACAGGTTTGGCTCGATTTGAATTATTAGAGGAAATTCAAAAGAAGAGAACTGGACTGCCAAAGCGTGTAGTTTTTGAATATCGAAATGTGTTGAAACGAATTGATGCAGTTTGTCATGCTGCTGCAAAAAATGGAGTTGCCGTGATGATTGATGCAGAGGAAACTTGGATTCAAGACATCATTGATCACTTGGCGGATTTGATGATGAAGCGATATAATAAGGAACGTGTGGTGGTGTATAATACTTTTCAAATGTATCGACATGACCGTTTACAGTTTTTGATGAACTCATTTAATTTGGCAGAGAAGGAAGGTTATTTGTTAGGTGCGAAATTAGTGCGAGGTGCTTATATGGAAAAGGAAAATAAAAGAGCCGAAGCTATGGGCTACCCAACGCCTATTCAAGAAAATAAACAAGCTACAGACGATGCGTACGATATGGGTTTAAGATTTTGTATTGATAATTATAAAAAAATAGGTTCGTGGGCTGCGACTCATAATGCGAACAGTTGCCAACTTCAAGCGGAACTTATCGAAGAAAAAGGTATTCCTAAAAATCATCCTCATCTTAATTTTTGTCAACTATATGGTATGAGCGACAACTTGACTTTTAACTTGGCTGATGCTGGTTATAATGTTGGGAAATATGTCGTGTATGGTAAGGTGCGAGAAGTGTTTCCTTATCTCGTTCGTCGTGCAAAAGAGAATAGTGCGGTGTCGGGTGATATGAGTCGGGAGTATGAGTTGATATTGAGGGAGAAGAGTAGGCGAGGGATTTGAAAAGGAATAACGAATATTGAACAAGGAACAGGGAATGTCGAAGTTTGACGAATGTTCTTGTGTGGTTTTTTTATTAGATAATAAATGACTCTTTTTTAAAATGATGAAAGAAATTATTTGCTTGAAAAATTAAAAAGATTGGAGGAGTGAGAAGTGTAAGATTTAAGCCGATTTATTTAATATTAGATCTTTAAGAAAGCAATGACTAAATTTGGAATAATAACTGATATTATATTGCATAGACTCCATTTGAAGATGAAAATAAATATTGAAAATATTTCGTTTGAAGTGGAAAAGCATTAACTTGTACGTGAAACTTTCGACAATAGAATAAAAATAGTATAACATATTTTGGAAGCGAGTAAAGTAAAATCATATAAAACTGATGTCAATTTCAGGACTCCTGACTTTATGACTATAATGGGTAGTATCATAGCTATAGCAGGCTGTTTCCATTTATTTAGAAGATATAAATCAGGAATAGAAGCGGACAAAAACTCCATCGAAAATGATTGGGGAGTTGTTGCTCAAGATATCAATGACAGTATTGCTAATTGGGAAACTTCAAGAGGTTTACCTGCTTGGCAAAAGACTTATTATAAAGATGTAGAGAATTACCATAAAGCTATTGAAGCTTATCATAGGGAATATATCCAGAGTTTGAAAATAGCTAAGCGAAGAGCTATATCTATAAGAGAGCGTCAAACAAAACAAATAGAAAGATGGAACAAGACAAAAAACCAACCAAGTCACAAAACGCAGAAGAATCGGAGAAATTAGATGATTTATTAAAAGATGTAGTCGAGCATGAAGATGAATTTATAGAACAGCTTCCTGAGCCTTTGAAGGATGCTATGGAACAAAATCCAGAAGTCAAGAGTTTTATGCTTGCTGCAGTTACCTCTAAAACTACCAGTTATAGTTCACCTTATCCACCGCCTGAAATTTTAAGAGAATATGAAGACCTAGTGCCGGGTGTTGCTAAAGATCTATTATATCAAGGAATTAATCAGGGCAAACATAGAATGGAGTTAGAGAAAGAAGTGATTATACGTGAAGTGAAAATGGGAGAAAGAGGACAAATTTTTGCATTTATCAGTTTTCTTGTCGCATTATTAGCTGCGGGTATTCTTGCTGTTGTTTATGGACAAACAGTTCTAGCTTGTACGATAGCAGGAGCAACAGTTGTCGGAGTTGTTGCGGCATTTATAACAGGACGAAAAAGACAGGAGCAACATTTTAAAAAAGAGGAAAAGAAAAAGTAAAATAAAAAAAGTCGCTGTGAATTGTCTAGCGGCTTTTTTTATTTTACATAGTTACATTCGCATAATCATAATGATCCGATGTTCAACACAAAACACTTCACATAATAAAAGCAAAACGCTTGGTAATATTTATACTAATTAATATTACCAAGGTTTCTACAAGTTAACAACTGTTTTTCTATACTCTTGATTTCTGGGATGTGATTTGTTCTTTTGATTTATAACAATAGACTTACAAGTTTTTTATTTTAAAAATAAATCACCGCTGCACCACAAACTCCTTCGTCAAAATCCGCCCCGCTGTTCGATACGAAATAAAAAAACTAATATTTACTGCGGCAAAAGTATCTCCTCTATATTAGTCCCATCAAAATCCATCATAAAAATTCTAGAGGTTGCAATTCCTTTATTGACTTCAGTTTCAATAAGTTCTTTATCTGTTCTTTGAAAAACAATTTTATTAGAAATATTAGATACTGTTGGATATTTATATACTTTGGCATCACACGATTCTATTAGTAATATTGTTTCCTCTGTTATAATATTTGTTTTAAAAATACCATCATTGGAAGCCCAGATAATATTATCTGAATCTAACCAGTGAACTATTGTAGTGCCACCTGTTCCTACTTCATGAATGATTTTAAAATCTAATTCTTCTGAGTTTGGATTCTGAATAAAGATTACTCCTGTACTAACATTAGCAAGTAAAGAATCATGCTGCCAAGATGGATAGAGTGATACACCATCTATAGTATCTAGAGGGTTGCCAACTTCATCACAGATAATAAAATCATTTAATCCAATAGACTGATAAATAAATTTATCCCCTTCCTTATTCCATTCGGCTCCTTGACAGTTTTCCGAAAATGTAAGTTGAGTTAAACTATCACCATTACTTTTAATCTTATATAAATTAAAATCATTTTGATGAAATAGAATCCAATCTTTTCGACTCCATTTTGGAATTGCTAAAAATCCTTCAAAAATAGTTTCTCTTTCTTGGGTGACTAAATTATACTTTACCAATTGAAAGATAGTATCAGTAGAATGCTCTTGAAATCTAAAAATTAGTTCGTCAGGATTGTTTGGATTAAAGCGAGGGAATTCATAATTAGGAAGAGCAGTAGTCCATTCATGTCCCCAAGGGGTAGTAATTCCAACAGGAGGAGGAATAGGGATACATTCTTCTTGATGATTGTTTATTATGGATTCATCATCCGTGCTGTTTTTATTACAATTTGTAAAAAGAAGCAAAGTACAACAACAAATAAAAAGTAATTTTTTCATGCTATATAGTTTTGTTTAAATGATTTATAACAATAGACTTACAAGTTTTTCAATTTATTGATATTTTCGATTATTCCGTTCCTTAATAGAAATATCAATAAATTGAAAAACTTGTAAG
>JALZVK010000166.1 GCA_023301005.1 Saprospiraceae bacterium
GAAAGCTGGTTTAAAAGTAGAATCTGAAAAACCATTACCTATAATTTATGAGGAAGTCAAATTATAACACGGCTATAGAATTGATCTACTCATTGAAAATAAAATAGTGGTTGAATTAAAAACTGTAGATAATTTTACTGATGTACATTTTGCGCAAGTTCTAACTTATTTAAAACTTGGAAAATATAAACTAGGTTTACTAATAAATTTTAATGTCGCACTTTTAAAAAACGAAATTAAGAGAATAGCCAACTAACTTGAGCTATTTCACAGAGGTTCATAGAGATTTTTCACAGAGTTGCACAGAGACCCACTAACATGTTAAAAGGGCTCTGTGAACCTCTGTGGAATCTCCGTGTAACTCTGTGAAATAGCCAAATTAGTAGAGATAAAAAATTTAAAAAAATGAATCATAAATTATACATACAAGACGTAACACTTCGAGATGGAATGCATCCCATCCAACATCAATATTCCAAACAACAAATCAAAGATGTAGCAATTGCTTTAGACAAAGCAGGTGTCGATGCCATCGAAATTTCTCATGGAGATGGACTCACAGGAGGAAGTTTTAATTATGGATTTGGAGCGCATACTGATTGGGAATGGATAGAAGGAATTGCGGAACATTTGAATCATGCAAAACTTACTACCCTACTCATTCCTGGAATTGGAACAATTGAAGATTTAAAAAGAGCAAGAGATTTAGGCGTCGAATCAGTAAGAGTTGCAACGCACTCAACAGAAGCAGATATTTCAGCGCAACACATCGAAGCCGCTCGAAAAATGGGAATGGATGTTTCTGGTTTTTTAATGATGGCACACATGAATGAACCAAAAGGTTTAGCAGAACAAGCAAAGTTAATGGAAGACTATGGCGCATTATGTGTCTATGTTACAGACTCCGCAGGAGCATTGTTAATGGATGGTGTTAGAGATAGAATCAAAGCATTTAAAGATATTTTAAAACCTGAAACTGAAATAGGAATTCATTGTCATCACAACTTATCTTTAGGAGTTGCTAATACAATTGTAGCGATGCAAGAAGGTGCCAATCGTTTGGATGCTTCATTGGCAGGAATGGGCGCAGGTGCAGGGAATTGTCCTTTGGAAGTTTTGATTGCTTATTTAAATAAAATGGGTGCGGAACATAATTCTGATTTATTTCAATTGATGGATATTGCAGATGATGTCATTCGACCTTTACAAACTCGACCTGTTCAAGTGGATAGAGAAACTCTTTCGTTGGGTTACTCAGGTGTGTATTCTAGTTTTTTATTACACTCAGAAAGAGCTGCAAAAAAATATGGTCTGGATACTCGAACGATTCTAAATGAACTAGGAAAACGAAAAATGGTCGGTGGTCAAGAAGATATGATTATTGATGTTGCATTGGATTTGGCGAGTAAACAAAAAGAATAATCATTTTGTATTGATGTCTTTTAATGTGTGACTATAGAAACTTTTTAAAAAAAATCTCTATTCTTAAATCGTCATACGTACAATTTTTACAATATCATTTATTATGTTTGAGCAATAAAAAATCTCGAAATCGACATACGATTTGAATATTTATAAAAAACGAAAAACAAAATGCAACTATTTACATTTTTAGGATTTACGATTTTAGTTGGTGTGATCGCGTATTTATCTACACGTAATACCAAGGAAGATTCTGCTGATGGCTATTTTCTAGGAGGAAGAAGTTTGACCGCAGGAGTAATAGCAGGTTCATTACTTTTAACTAATTTATCTACAGAGCAAATTGTAGGATTAAATGGAGGAGCCTATAAAGAAGGAATTTTAGTAATGGCGTGGGAAACTTTAGCAGCAATTGCAATGGTTGTCACCGCAGTATTTTTATTACCAAGATATTTGACAGGAGGACTGACTACTGTTCCACAATTTTTAGGAACACGATACGACAAAACCACCAAGACGATAGCATCTGCATTATTCCTTTCAGGATACGTAGTAGTATTGTTACCAATTGTACTCTACTCAGGTGCAGTAGCTTTTAGTTCGATGTTTGACTTACCTACTCTTTTAGGACTTACAAGAATTCAATCTATTTGGGCAGCAGTTTGGGGCATAGGAATTATAGGTTCTATATATGCAGTTTTCGGAGGATTAAAAGCAGTAGCAGTTTCTGATACTGTAAATGCAGTTGGACTTTTAATAGGCGGAATTATGATTCCTCTTTTTGGTTTAGCTCATATTGGAGATGGCAGTATAAGTGCTGGTTTTTCAGAACTTATGACAAGTCATCCCGAAAGATTTAATTCTCTCGGAGATTCCAAAGCATCAGTTCCTTTCTCTACGATTTTTACGGGGATGATGTTGGTTCAAGTTTTTTATTGGGGAACTAATCAAGCAATAATTCAAAGAGCATTAGCTGCCAAAAATTTACAAGAAGGTCAGAAAGGATTGATACTTGCTAGTTTTGTGAAAATATTGGGCCCTTTAATTTTGGTAATTCCAGGGATGATTGCTTTTCATATTTTTGGAGATACATTAGCAAAACCTGATGAAGCATATCCAAAATTAGTAAGTGAAGTATTACCAGCCTCTTTAGTAGGATTTTTTGCAGCAGTATTATTTGGAGCAATTTTAAGTTCCTTCAATAGTGCGTTGAATAGTTCTGTTACACTTTTCGGAGTTGATATTTACAAAGAGTATTTTAATACTGCAGCTTCTGAAAAACAAGTAGTTAAAGCAGGTAAAACGTTTGGAGTTATTTTAGCCTTTCTAGCGATGTTTATAGCACCGTTAATTGATTATGTCAAAGATGGATTATTTGCATATCTTCAAGAAGTAAATGGTTGTTATAGTATTCCAATTTTGACTATTATCGTAGTTGGATATTTAACTAAAAGAGTCCCTGCGCTTGCAGCAAAAGTTGCAGTTTTCTCAGGAGTGATTTTATATGCTATTAGTCAGTTTGTTCTTAAACCTCATTTAGTAGGTAAAGCAGTTGCGAAAGCAGAAGCTGCTGGAATTACTGGAACTGAATTGGAGTATATTGAAGCTGGTGCATATCCGCACTTCCTTCATGTCATGGCAATTTTATTTACAATAAATGTAATTATAATGTTAGTGATTGGTAAATTAAAACCAAGAGAAGTAGATTATAAAATCAAATATACTAAGCAAGTTGACATCACACCTTGGAAATATGTGAAGCATGTTGGTTTGATGGTATGTGTAATTGTGATTGGAATTTATATTTATTTTTCACCATTGGTGATGGGGTAAGTATCATTTTAGATTCTTAAAAAAAAATAGCGTAAGATGTTTCTTACGCTATTTTTTTTTGATTTTCAATGTAATGTTTGCGTAATATAAATCCTAAAATTTCACTTTATATTTTTGTAATTGTATTATTATAAATATACCTGCAAGGCCAAATAAACTCCATTCGTCCAACCAAAACCTTCTTGCACATCATACTCTCCTCCCCCAGCCTTTAAACTCAAATCTACAACATTATATTTCTCCATCATAAGACCAGTATCTTGAAAAACTTTTTCATTGAGACTACACCACCTTTGAGCAATTTCTTTAGCGAGTTGATGATGACCATAATTATCTAAACCTTTTACTGTCATCCATTGTAGCGGCGCCCAACCGTTAGGAAAATCCCATTGCTCTTCAGTTTGTAAAAGCGTTGTTACAACTCCTCCATCTTTTAAAAAATATTGTTCGATTTTTTGAGCAATTATATCAGCTTGCGCTGAGTTACTTATTTTAAAAAATAAAGGAAACATCATTGCTAAAGTTAATTGAGTTGATTTTCCTTTTTCAATATCATAATCTACGAAGGCTTGAATTTCATTATTATAGAGAATAGTTTGAATAGCCTTTAAACGATTTCCATAAAGGCTTTTATATTTTTCGACATTACTTGTATCACCACTTAGTTCATTTGCTTTGCAAATTGTTTTTTCTAAAAAGTATAAAAGACAATTTAAATCAATAGGTAGAATATCAGCAGTTTTAATTTTCTCTAAGCTTTTTTTATCATCCAACCATCGAGAACTAAAATCCCAACCTGATTCACAAGCCGCTCGAATATGTAACATAGGATTTGGAAATGTTCCATTAAGTTGTACATCTTCTTCGTAGGATTCTTCTCTAGGAAAATTTTTATTATCAAAATATCTATTCAAAGTAAACTCATCAATCTCAACTTTCCGATTGGATTGTGGACTCATCCAAAACTCATATTCTTTTTCTAAAGAAGGCAAATATTGAATAAGAATTTCATCTCCTTTAAGTTGCGCCAACAAGTCCACCATCAATGCAAAAAACGGAGGTTGAGAACGAGACACAAAATAACTTCGATTTCCATTTGGAATATGACCAATCGTTTCGATGAGGTAGGCGAAATTTTTTACCATATTTTCAATCATATCAACTTGTCCATGTTCAGCCAATCCCAACATGACAAAATAACTATCCCAATAATAAATTTCTTTAAACCTTCCGCCAGGAACGACATAAGGATATGGCAAAGGAATCAAACTACTTCCTTTTACCTCATCATCTTTTTCTCTAATCAAATATTTCCAAAGATTAGCAATATGATTTGAGACAGATTGAGTTGTATCACTTTTAAAATCAGAGGTGAGTTGAGTTTCTCTTTTAAAATTTTTCAAAACAAATTCCTTTAAATCAAAATCTTGATTTTGTTTTTCCAATTGAAAATCAGAAAGGATTTGCTCAGATGGAAACAAAGGAATCAAATCTACAAATGTCTTACTATCCTTAAATATGCGCTCCAATTGAACTGCTTCAAATAGTTCTTTGTATATCTGATCTGGAGTTTTTGTCATTGGGTCTTTTGGTTGTTTGATTGGTTTTTAAATAAGAGCTTGTTGGAAAATTAGATAAAGTCTTTGAAAAATCGTTTTACAAACTCAAAGCTTTTTACAAAATATTGGCTTTGACCATAGAATTCTATTTCAAATGAAAAACAAAATAATCAACTGTTTTTTGAATAATCTCTTCCCTTGTTGGTTTAATATCTGCTCCAACCTTTCTCCAATTATGACCTGAATTTTCAATAATTAAAGTAGTAACAGGGGCACCAATCTCCTTAGCCTTTTCATCCATATAATAGGCATGCTTTACTGGGATCGTAATGTCTTTATCTCCTTGAATCATTAGTAAAGCTGGACTATTTTTGGTTAAATAATTAATAGGACTCATTTCCTTATAAAGCGAAAGTTTATCTTCAGGTTTGGTATTTGGTTTTAATATTCTTTGTCTAAATCTATCTTTAAAATTTGGGCTATCGTCATGATTAAATAAACTCATTTTTTCAAAATCACAAGGTCCATACCACGATACACCTGCTATCATTTTATAACTATATTCAGCCAAGCTAGGTTCTCCTTTTAAACATTCG
>JALZVK010000167.1 GCA_023301005.1 Saprospiraceae bacterium
GCTTGTAGAACTAAGAAACTCTACGACTCGTTCCTCGTCTAGATTTTCTAAGTTCTCCTTCAAACACGGACTGCTAACCCTACATCCCAACTCAAAAATCAAATTAAGAACTGTACGACTTACAAAATGATGTCTATCCTAAAACATCAACTATTTACTTCCAATTGAAAGTAAACGGTTTCGATTTAAGTAGACATTATAGAAAATTGAAACAGTTCTTAACTTGGTTTTTGTGAGAGTGCACGGTGGAGCAGGTACTGTTTGAAGGAGAACTTAGAAAATCTAGACGAGGAACGAGTCGTAGAGTTTCTTAGTACTACAAGCCTGCCTGCCGGCAAAGGCAGGTTTAGCTGCGAAAGCATAAAAATCAAGTTTAGAAATGTATCAATTTTATATACAGTCTTGATTTTTTTGTAACTTTTTTCATCAAGGAAAAAAGTTAGGTTAGAGGATTATCTTTGCGTAAAATGAGTTAATAATTTAAAAACAAAACATATATCAACCATGCAATTCGTAGGATTATTTTTTGAAATACTATTTCTCTGCTTTGGAGTTTATATCTATAAATATGCAACTGGAGAACTTAATTTTAAAGACAAAAAAGCACAAGCAAAAGCTAATGAGTTCCGAGAGGAAAATGGAAAGTGGATGAAGATTGGAGCGTTGTTTTTAATTGCAATAATGTCGATTGAAATTATATTGAATGTGAGATCTTTGTTTTGAAAAAAGAACAATTAAATGTGAGTCGTAATTAGAAACTTGTATTCTTCCTTTATTAAAGAAAATCCAATTATATATTTTATGTATATTTGAAAAATTCTAAATACATGATATAAAAATACTTTATAAACTAATTAAGACTATGTTACAAAAAAGCCTCTCAAAATTAATTGGAATCAAGAAAGAACAGTTTGATAATTATATATTAACTGGTCAAATTCAACTACAACCTGCTAGATTAATTCCAGCTTTAAAAACTGGAGATGAAATGGCATTAACTTCTATCTTTTTAACAGCACTTAAATTAATAAAAGAATTCAGAGATGGTTTCTTTAAAGAAATTGGTTTAAGTAGAAGTGGAAAAGCTTTCTATTATACTGAAGCATCTTTTAAAGATATTAGTACATCAAGGATTGATGGATTAATAATCATTATCTCAAAAGGAAAAATTATTGATGCTGCTTTTTTAGAAATGAAAAGTGGAAAAAATAATCTTGATAAAGAACAATTAGAAAGATATATTACAATAGCCAAAAAACTTAAAGTACCTAAATTAATTACTGTCTCAAATGAATTTGTAGCGGATAGTACTCACTCACCAGTTAAAATCAAAGCTCCAAAAAGTATAAGTTTATTTCACTTTTCTTGGACATATCTCATTACAAGAGGTCAGCTTCTTCTGTTCAAAAACGAAACTAATATAGAGGATAAAGACCAAATAGAAATAATGAAAGAGGTTCTGTTTTATTTTGAAAATCCACTTTCAGGAATAAAAGGTTATTCTCAAATGAAACCTGGATGGAAAGAATTATGTGAGAATATCCACGCACATAAATCTCTTAAATTAAAAGACTCATATATTGAAGATGCTGTTATTAGTTGGCATGAAGAAGAGAAAGATATGTCTTTACTTCTAAGTAGGAAATTAGGAGTATTAGTTAAACCAGCTTCAAAATTTAAAGATAGAATAAAAGATGACATCAAAGCTATAGTTAAAGACAATGCTATCATCGGAGGAATTTCTGTAAAAGGAGCTGTGTCAGATGTAATTATAAAAGCTGACTTTGAGCGTAGAGTGATTTCTATGTCCATTAAAATAATTCCACCATTAGACAAAAGAAATTCAGCTAGAGTTACTTGGATTTCAAAGCAACTAATGAACTGTACTAAAAGATCAGAAATCTCTTTTGGAAAGATCAATAATGATTTATGGGTTGAATCAAATATCAAGTTTGCCCAAGAAAATTTAAAAATTAAATTATCTGATTTATCAAATTTAACTGATTTAATTAAAGACAAAAAGGATATTCAAGCATTTCATATTAGTTATCATAAGAGCCTCGGTGCTAAATTTGCTAACTCTAAAAAAGTTATTGAAATATTAGAAGACATGATTCTTAATTTTTACATAGGTGTCGTACAATATATGACAAATTGGAAAAGACCTGCTCCAAAAGTTGTGGAAATAAAACCTATCAACGAAGGATTAAATATTATAGCTGAAACCAGTCCTAAAATAGGAGAGGACTCATTATTGATGAAAACAGAAAATGATTTAAATGTCTCTAAAATAGAAGATGAAGATTTTCAAATAAATGACATAGAATAAAATAAATAGAAATCTACAAAAGCAATTGTAATATATACGAGTGTATAAATTTCATTCAACTTTATTTTCCTATTTTTGCAAATCCATTTTTGACACATAATGAAATCCTATATACGATATCTTAGATATGAAAAAAACATTTACAACAGCTTTTTTATTATTTACAACTTGCTTTTTATTACTCGCTCAAGATGATGGCAAAGATTTATATAGTCTTAAAAAAGTCCATGAAATTAGAATAAATTTTTCTCAAAAAAATTGGACGAACACTTTAGACTCTCTTCGATTATATGGAAATGGAATGCTTACTGCCAATGCAAAAATTGATGGACAATATTATAACAATGTAGGAATTAGATACCGAGGAGTCCGTTCATTTAAAACAGGTCAAAAAAGAAATCCGCTTCATATCAAATTGAATTTTCAGAAAGAAAATCAAACTCATCAAGGTTATCAAACTATCAAATTATCCAACGCATTACGTGACCCAAGTATGGTACGTGAAGTGATGAGTTACGAAATGATTGGACAATATATGATTGCTCCAAGAGCGTCGTATTCGAGAGTGTATATCAATGATAATTACTATGGTTTATTTGTAAATGTCGAAGCGGTGGACCAAGTATTTTTAGATAAAAATTTTGGGTCATCAAGTAATACATTTATAAAATGTACACCTGACTTAAATAACAAAGCCAAAGGAAATTGTAAACAAAATATATTCTCTTCTTTAGAGTTTGAAACAGACATGGCTTGCTATCAAAGTAACTATGAATTAAAATCCGAAGAAGGTTGGAACGACTTAATAAAGTTGACGGAAACATTGAAAAAGAAACCTGTAAAAATTCATGATCTACTCGATGTTGATCAAACACTTTGGATGTTGGCATTTAATAATGTCATTGTCAATTTGAGTAGTTACTCGGGGCAGTATAGTCAGAATTTTTATTTATATAAAAATGATAAAGGGAGATTCGTTCCTGTCGTTTGGGATATGAATTTGGCATTTGGAAGTTTTAAAAATACAGGTCAAGGATCTGATTTGGATAATAAAGATTTGATAAGATTAGATCCACTTTTACATGCTAATAATCCTTATAAGCCTTTGATATTTCAGTTACTCAAAAATCCTGATTATAAGAAAACTTACTTAGCGCATATACGAACAATTTTGTTTGATAACTTTATGAATAATGATTATGAGAAACGTGGAAAAACGTTGCAGCAAATAATTCGTCCTTGGGTTGCTAATGATAGAAATAGAAGTTATACGGTAGAAGAATTTGATCGAAGTTTATATTCTACGATAGGAAAGAGAAGTAAAATTCCAGGGATTTATTCGTTGATGAGTAAGCGAGCTAAATATTTAAAGAAGCATCAAAATTTAGCAGCGATTCCTCCGATGATTGAAACGGCAACGATGTTGGGTAGAGAACAATATTCTAATGAGGCAATTACTGATTTTAATTTACAAGTAAAAACTAAAAATAAAGCGAAGCGAGTAAAAGTCTTTTATCGGTTTGATATGAAGAGTGATTTTCAAATAGCGTACTTACAGGACGATGGAAAAAATAATGATGGAAAATCTAATGATGCAATTTTTGGAGGTACGATAGAGAGTGATGGGAATGATTCTATCGAATATTATATCGTTGCAGAGAATGCGATTTCAATTGGATATTTTCCGATGAATTATATGTTTGATTTGGAAAATGCTTCTTTGAAGGATTTGAATAAGTAGAAAGTAGAGGTAGTTGATTTATTCATAGCCCCACGTTTTTACGTGGGGAAAGAAACAAAAATAGAAGAGGCTTTAGCCATACATAATATGTGTGTGGCTAAAGCCAAATTTATTTTTATTTTTCACCGCCTTAAAAGGCGGTGCTATAAATACCAAACTCTATTATCATTTTGAACAACTACTTTAGAACAACCTGCCAACTGACTGACGGCAGTCAGGGTTGGCGGTTACTTCAAATGCTAAATATTTATTATTTATTTTAAAAAAAATACTAAACGCCTAACTTTTTGAGTTATCAAAAAGTTAGGCGTTTTATATATGAAAAGTCCTAAATACATTGTAAACTAATTAACTTTCATTTTTGATGGCTTATTTTAAAATCTGGACTTCGTTATTTTTCTCTGCCATAGCTACGGCTATGCCTTCAAAAAATGCCTCG
>JALZVK010000168.1 GCA_023301005.1 Saprospiraceae bacterium
CTCCTCCCTAATGATAATAAGGTCGCAACATCAAATAACATATTGGTCCAGTAATCGCAACATACAACCATAACGGATAAACCCAACGAGCAATTTTTTTATGCCTATCAAATTGATTCGTAAAGGCTCTATTAAATGTCAATAATATAAATGGCAAAATCACTCCTGCTAAAGTTACATGAGTAATTAGTAATATCAGATAAAAAGTTCGCTTACCTCCTACTGCTAATTTCTCCGCTTCATCTACAATTCCATCAAAGTTTGCATCTCCAAATTTTACTGCATCATTTGTAAAATGATAAACCACATACGACAATAAAAACATCGCTGATAAAGCCATCGCTGCATAGATAGAATTACGATGCGCTTTCATATTTTTATTTTTGATAAAATATAAAGCAGCAATTAAAGCTACGGCAGCCAATGCATTTAATGAAGAATGAAATGGAGGTAAAAAACTGAAATCAATATCTGTATCAATTTTAAATTTTGGATTTCGCATCATACCCACTAATGCAAGTACAACTATAGAAATGACGACAGATAAAATATTGAGTTTCTTTTCTAGTGGTCGATTTGGTTCTAAAGATTTTCCCATTATTATTTTATTATAGTAACAATTGTATGCTTGAAGAGTTTACGGAAATATATTGTTATATCTCTATTTCTCTTTTTGTTCATTAACAAAAATATCAGGTTTAATATCTCTTGGTAGCATGATGGCAATATGTTCTACCATTCGTTTGACTTCATCTTCGCTATTGACTTTGTAATAATTATTAATAGTTTGTTTTCTATCTATTAAAACAAAAAAAGGATAATCTTCTATACTGGGTATTTTTTCAAAAACAATTTCAGCGGCTTCATTCTCTCTAGGAATCCATTCTTTAGGAACTTGCAAATCCATTCCAGCTAATTTCTGAAGAGCAGCTTTATCACCAGTTAATAATGTATGTTGATCATCTGCTAAGTTATATTTTTCAAAAATACTATTCAATTTTGCAGGTGAGTCGAATTCAGGTTGAAGCGTTCCGATTAATAATTTCAAGTTTCTATTATCTCCAAATTGAGTATTCAACTTTTGCATAATGCCTAGCATTGTCGTATCCATATTTTCATCTTTCCCCAAAAAAGAAATCACCGCCATCGTATTTCCAATACTATCATTGGTAAATGTTTTTCCATTGTTATCAACCAAACTAAAGATTGGTGTTTTTCCATAATCTTTTAATTCGCCTCTAGCATCCATTTGATAATTATATCCTGTCTTTAGATAATACCAAGACATCAATGGAAAAATAATCAGTATAACTAATATACCGAATACTTGAATTTTATTTGCAAAAGATGGTTTCTTTGACATGATTTTTTGATTTAAATAATCTAATAATAATTCAAAAAAAAAGGTGAGAATATTCTTCTCACCTTTTTTTTGAATTATTATATTTTAAAAAATAAAAATGGTCTAGTGAAAATCTTCTTTTTTCAATTCTCTAGTTAAGTCCATTCCAATCTTTTTTATTTTAGGTGAGTTAGTAACCTCTTTTTTATTTTTTTCTATGATTACATTTCTACGTTCGCCGTAAGATGCTCCTTCATTAAAGAATGCAAATATTGCCCATACTAATAATCCTAAAGGCATCAATACACTCCATACTAATCCTTTTACTTCATACTTCATGTGCATAAATTCGAAAATGATAAAGTAAGCTTTATAAATACTCATCCCAATCATGATTCCCATATATGGATAACGCATCCATGAATCTCCAATATCAAATGAAGAGATTATATGACCATTAGCGAATAATGCAATAGCAACTTCTATGATAGTCAAAACTCCTAAGAGGATTAATCCTTTAAAAACAACTTTTTTACTTTCTTCGTATGTTAAATGACCCATTGTCTTTTATTAATTTTGAATGATTGATTTTAAACCTGTCTTTGCCGACAGGCAGGTTTTGAATATTATCAAAACGCTCTATTATTCTAGTTTTTTAAATTTCCTTTTTTATAATAAATAAAAACAAAGGAAAACGAATACCCATACTAAATCGACAAAGTGCCAATATAATCCAATCTTCTCCACCATTTCGTATTTGTTATTTCTATCGTGGTACAATCCACTTGCAACATTTATCATAATGATAATCAAGAATACAACTCCTGATAATACGTGGAATCCGTGAAATCCTGTAATAAAGAAAAATAAAGAACCAAAAGCGATTGGACCATCTCTTTCTTTTAGGATTTGACCATCTTCAGTTTTAAATGCAGCTGGCTCATATTCATGAGTATCATGACCATATGTTATTAAGTAAGGATCTTTGACTTCAAATGCAGTACCAGGATGATATTCACCATAGTGATCTCTCTTAATAAAAAATCTATTTTCTTCTATATCCTTTTCACCTGCAGGTACAAAATATTTTACGTCTCCGCTGAACTTTACACCTTCTACTTGATGTGTATGAATAGTGTGAGTAGAATATCCTGCTGCAACCAAAGTTGCTTCATCTACATAAGTACCAGTTTCAAGGTGAGATGAAAAAGGATCTTTAGTTACAGTAACTCCCTCACCATTAATCATTGTATTCCATTCCCAAGCTTGACATCCTAAGAAGCATGCACCTCCTACGATTGTTAAAGCCATCCAATAGATTACTCCTCGTTTATTATTCCTAGCACCTTCTTGTACTGCTCTAACCATTGTAACAGAACTAATGATCAATACAAAGGTCATAAATGTTACGAAAACCAATGGAGCTGGTCCAGAATAGAATGGCATCTTTTCAAAAACGAAATCAGGTACTGGCCAAGCTGGCATACTGAATCGAATCGTACCATAAGCAATTAGGAATCCTGCAAAAGTGAATGCATCTGAAACTAAGAAGTACCACATCATTAATTTACCATAGCTTGCTTCCAAAGGTCTTTTTCCTCCTCCCCATGCTTCTTCTGTTGAAACTTCGCCGTGGTGATCATGTACTGCTGAATCTGTAGCCATTATGAATTATTTTAAAATTTCTAAGTCAGTTTATTATTTATAAAAATATTGTCTCCTAAGAATTTAACACTAAAAAGAAAATGAGATATATCCACAAAATCCCTACAAAGTGCCAATATGTTACCGTCAAATCAAGTCGGTGTTTTCTAATTTTTGTTACAAAATTTTTCAATGTAAAAGCATGTACCATCGCCGCCATCAATACTACTAATCCTCCTAAAACATGCGCTGCATGTAATCCTGAAATCACATAGACAAATGAACCTGCTGGATTTCCATCTATAAAAATTCCGTCACTCATCATTTGCATCCAAGCTTCATATTGTAACAATACAAATGCAATTCCTGAAATAAATCCTAAAGTCAACAAGGTTTTATATAACGTGAAATTGCTATTTCTAAATGCCACTTTTGAACCATGCAAAATCAAACTCGTCAAAACAATTAAACCTGCATTCCAAAAGAACAATTTTGGCAAATCAAACTCCAACCAATTCCCTGCTGCTCGTCTTACTACAAATGCACTTGTAAAACCTACAAACATCATCATCATACTTGCACAAGCTAACCATAGCGCAAATTTTTGCGGATGGATTTTATTCTTGGTTTGTGTTTTTTGATTTTCAAAAATAGTAGCATTCATAATAGAATAATTATATTTTATCAACTACCAATGCAATCAATGCAATCGGTAAATATATAAAAGAACTAAACATCAATTTCAACGCTGCATCTTTTGTACATTTCTTATACAAATTCCAGCTATAACCTGCGTAAGCCAATCCTAAAATCGTAACAATGATTGCGGACAGTATTCCAGTTACTCCCATAAAATATGGCATCAAAGCAACGACGATCAACATCAATGAAAATAAGAAAGACTGTAATCCTGTATTGCTATCTTTTTCTCCATCCTTTGATGGAAGTAATCTAAATCCAGCATTTGTATAATCTTCATGTCCTACCCAAGCGATTGCCCAAAAGTGAGGAAACTGCCACATGAATTGAATTCCAAAAAGAACAATTGCTAATGCAGTAACTTCTCCTTGTGCTGCTACACAACCTATCATCGTAGGAAGTGCCCCAGGTATCGCTCCAATAA
The DNA here is from genome assembly GCA_023301005.1 of Saprospiraceae bacterium. GTDB lineage: Bacteria > Bacteroidota > Bacteroidia > Chitinophagales > Saprospiraceae > CAJQQY01. The sequence continues at coordinate 4,110 of JALZVK010000168.1, forward strand.
AAACTGCAATTGGTGAAATCCGTTTCATTGGAGTGTACAAAAAAGAATATAATATCAAAGACAATGTACCTAAGACCGCTGTCCAAGGATTAATCATTGCTAACAATGTAATTCCAAACATACTTGAAAATCCAGCAATCATTATTGCTTCTGAGATTCCCATTCGTTGAGCAGCTAGAGGTCGGTCAGCTGTTCTTTTCATCAGTTGGTCTGTGTCTCTTTCTAATACTTGATTTAAAGTGTTGGCTGCTCCTGTCACTAAAAATCCTCCAATACTCAACGCAATTAATACGCCCCAATCAATAATTCCATTCAAAGCAACTAAGTATGCCATAGCAGCTGAGAATACAACTAACAAATTCAATCTAAATTTGAATAGTAAGTTGTAGTCTGTCCATTTTTGTTTAAATGAACTTACTGTTTGTGTACGCTTTGCTACTTTCGTTCTCAAGTAATTGTTTATTTATTTTTTATAAATGAAAAATTAATAATCTTAATTCTTCAAACTTAGTGTTCTTCTGATTCTCCTTCAGCTAAAGGAATGATTTGAGTAATATACTCTTTTCCATCTTTTCCATAATCATAAGCCCATCTTTGAACTGTAGGAATTTTTCCTGGCCAGTTACCATGACCTGCTTCAATTGGAGTTGTCCATTCCAAAGTATTAGCTTTCCAAGGGTTTTGAGTCGTAACTTTTTTACCTTTCCAAATACTATAGAAGAAGTTGATGATAAATAATACTTGTAATGCGAAAACTACAACTGCTGCAATTGTGATAAATTTATTAATCGCACCAAAGTGAGAGAAGTTTTCGAAAGTATCAAAAGCATAATATCTACGAGGCACACCTGCCATTCCTAAATAGTGCATTGGCCAGAATACTGCATACGCTCCAATCAATGTACCCCAAAAGTGAATACGACCTAATGTCTCATTCATAAATCTTGCATACATCTTAGGGAACCAATGATATACTCCTGCAAACATTCCAAAGAATGCTGCAACTCCCATTACAATGTGGAAGTGAGCAACTACGAAGTAAGTATCGTGCATTTGAATATCAATTGCAGAGTTTCCTAAAAAGATACCTGTCAAACCTCCTGAGATAAACATCGATACGAATCCGATACTAAATAATGATGCTGCATTGAATCGGATGTTACCTCCATATAATGTCGCAATCCAGTTGAATACTTTTACCGCAGATGGTACTGCAATAATCAAAGTAAAGATTACGAAGAAGTTAGAAATAAATGGATTCACACCTGACATAAACATATGATGCGCCCATACAATAAATGATAAGAATGCAATTGCTAATATAGAATATACCATTGCTCGATAACCAAAAATTGGTTTACGTGCATGTACTGAAAGTACCTCAGATACAATTCCCATTGCTGGCAATATGATAATATATACTTCTGGGTGACCTAAGAACCAAAATAAATGCTGATATAAAATTGGACTACCTCCAACATGTTCTAAGGCTTGACCACCTATAAATATTTCACTTAAAAAGAAACTGGTATGTAAGGCTCTATCACATAACAATAAGAAGAATGCTGATACTAATACTGGGAATGAAAGTATCCCTAATATAGCTGTGATAAAGAATGCCCAAATTGTTAATGGCAATCTCCACATTGTCATTCCTTTAGTTCTCAAGTTCAAGACTGTAGTTACATAATTGATACCTCCAAGTAGTACGGATACTACAAAAAACACCAAACTCAATGTCCACATTGTCATACCTGCTGCAGATCCTGAGGAGGCTTGGGGTAATGCACTCAAAGGCGGGTAAGCTGTCCAACCTCCTGAGAATGGTCCAGTTGATAAGAACAATGATGCAAACATAATTGCTCCTGCTAAAAAGAAGAACCAATATGATAACATATTCAATAATGGTGATGCCATGTCCCTTGCTCCTATTTGTAAAGGAATTAGCAAATTACTAAACGTTCCACTCAGTCCCGCAGTCAATACAAAGAATACGATAACAGTACCGTGAATTGTTACTAATGCATAGTAAAATTCAGGAGCTAAAGTTCCTATTCCATCAGTTACTGTAATCCATTTACCCAATACAGGTTTTAACCAAGCCATGCTTTCTTCAGGGAATCCCAATTGCATACGGAATACCAAAGACATCATTGCTCCCATAATTCCCCAAAACATACCTGTAATTAGGAATTGCTTCGCAATTGTTTTATGGTCTTGACTAAAAATGTAAGTTGTAATAAAATTAGACTGAAACTTATCCTCATGATGATGATCATGGAAGTGATCATCATATCCATACTCCTCGATGAGTAAATCCGTTTCAGAAACTTTTGTAGTTGTAATAATAGCCATTACTAAAATTTTATATAATTAATCCAAAATAGGATGGACTTTTCGTTTTTGTTATTATTGAGAAATAATTCTTGCTTCTGTTCTTCTATTTTTCTGACGACCTGCATCAGTTTCATTAGTATCAATTGGTTGGTCGGGACCATATCCTTTTGAAACTAATCTAGAAGCACTAATTCCTTTACTTATTAATTTATTGTAAACTTCATCCGCACGTCTTTGAGAAAGTGAAATATTACCTTCCAATGAACCTGTGCTATCAGTATGACCTGCTAATTCAATCCTTACACCTGGATTACGATCCAATTCTTGCTTTAAGTGATTGACTTGGTATCTTGATAAATCAGTAAGGCTAGAACCTCCTGTAGCAAATTCTACTTTATCCAAAATGATAGTTTTATTCTCTCCACCTAATGCACTTTCAAAGTTAGTTTTGAAATCAGCATACCTTGCATTATCTTCTACATCAAATAAATCAGTTTTGTAAGGATCTTCGTCTGAGAATCTTACACCTGAAGAGACAAAATAATTTGATTTTTGGTTAGACAACCATCTGTTGTATTCATCTTCTTCTACAATTCTTACAACTTTCTTCATCGCATAATGCCCTGAACCACAAAGCTCTGCACATGCTAAATCAAAGTTGAAAGTTTCCCAAAGCATCTTATCAGGGTTATTAGGATCAGGAGCTTGGTACTCTGGGTAATTACTCAAATTTTGTCTATACTCCTCCGTTGTAATATTTGGAGTAAAATAGAAATAAGTAGGTAATCCTGGAATAGCATCCATTTTCACTCTAAAGTGAGGTAAATCAAAGTTGTGTAATACATCTTTTGCAGTAATACGTACACGTACTTTTTTACCCTTTGGTAAAACTATATCTTCAGCCAAAAAGTCATCTAAGTTTTTCGTATCAGTCCAAACTTGACCTAATGAATTAAGACCTGTGATATGCTTATAATTTTTCTCTCCTAAAGCACCATCTGCACCAGGGTATCTTATTGTCCAAGAAAATTGTTGCGCAGTAGCTTCGATTTCAATATCCTCATCTCCGTCATCTCCCATAACTTCATTCCATGCAATCAATCCATTCACTACAAGGAAACACATTGTTATAGCAGGAATCGCAGTCCATACCAATTCAAGTTTAGTATCATGAGGCATAAATAAAGCTTTACGTCCTCTACGCCCTCTGTATTTCCAAGCGTAATAAAATAAAGCAATATGAGTTAATACAAAAACAATATATGTAAAGAACAATGTTACATTGAACATACTATCCAATGACCCACCATGTTCTGATGCAGACACATGTGGTCCATATCCTAACATCCAGTTTTTGTAATACCAAGCCGAAGCCAAACAAAAAACCATAAAACAAACTAAGAATACCATTCCTAAAAAACCTTGTCTAGTATTCAAGTCTTCCTGAGCATCCGCTTCTCCACGGATTGTGGATGCTAACTCTGTAACTTTCCCCAACTGTACCAATACTACAGCTGTCAAAACGATGCACAATAAAATTATTATAAATGTCATGTAATTACTTTATTTTACTTTTAAAACAATATAGTTTTAAAAAAGTTGATACAAATTTAAATAACGTGATGAGTTACACTCTCACCATAATAAGGATCTTTTTCAGGTACTAATGATGCTTGACTTAACTTGCTAAAAACAAAGTAAATGAACATCGCTGTGAATCCTAAAAATGCTCCTAAATCCAAAAGTGTTGGTAAATAATATCCTGTAACTGCTCCTAGTTCAGTTGCTGCTTCTTGAGTTCCTACAACATTAATTAACGCTCCTGGTTTAACCATTTGGAAAATATCAAACCAATGTCCGAAGAAAGTTAAGAATGCAACTAATCCAATTGTACCAAATTTTCTCTTCGAAGAGTTTCTTATCAAAATCAAAAATGGTAAAGCAAAGTTGATAATTAAATTTCCATAAAATAATATTGGATATTGATCTCTTCTTGTTACGAAGTAAATTGTTTCTTCACCATTGTTTGAATACCAAATTAACATGTACTGCGAGAACCAAGTATATGCCCAAAACACACTAAATCCAAATAGATATTTTCCAATATCATGCATATGGTTTTCAGTTACATTTGGGTAGTAACCTCTTGATTTTAAATAAATTAAAATCAATACAGTAAATGATAATAATCCAACAAAGAAACTTGCAGTTGTATTCCATGCATACATAGTACTATACCAATGTGCATCAACTGACATTAACCATTGCCAAATCAAAATCGCACTTGTAAATGCTCCGAATGGTAAGAATAATGCCATCCACCATCTTGCTTTGCCGTGGAAAGAATAATCACCTACTTCTGCACTATCTTCTGCAACAGAGATTGATCTAATTTTTAAAGTGATAGCATACCAAACACCTACACAAATTAAAGTTGCAAATGTGTACCAGTATTTATTTAAGAAAGCAGACTTCCCTGCTATGATTTCATCATAATGGTCATGTCCAACTGTTGCAACGCCCTCAGCATTCCAATGATATAAATGATGTAAGTGCATCCATACTCCTGCTATCAAAATAACCATCATAATTAATCCCGGTCCCATCCATAATGCAATTGCTTCCCACAATCTTTTAATACCTGAAAACCAACCACCATAAGCTGTAATAAATGCACAGTAACCAAACATTGCTACAAATGCCATCCCTAAAAAGTAAACTGCATTTTGTAAAAATGTACTCCAAAAAAGCATGTGATGTGAGTTCACAGGTTCCATTTTATGAGTATCATGATTCATTGCTTCTAATGCTGGATCGCCCCATAAATACATGGCAGCCAAACAAACTACTCCCAATATCATAAACCCAATCAACACCATTCGTTCTCTGCTAGTAAAAGTAAATTGATTCATCTCTGAATATTATTATTTAGTAATTTTTATTTTAATTCTATGTGACGAGTTCCTCGTCATTTCTTTTTCTTAAAATTAATGATCGTGACCATCATCTTTATGGTCATCATGTCCACCTTCATATCCTTTCTCTCCATCGTGTCCATCATGGCTTCCTTCAGAATGTCCAGCACCACCATGTCCACCATGACCGTCATTATGTCCATGACCATCGTCATGCATTTCTTCTTCTTCAACTTGAGTTATAACAACTTTACCTCCAGGCTGCGCTGAAGTATTTAATGTATTTATGATATTATCATATCTCAATTTTTTCTCTTTAGCTTGAAGTGAACGAATATAATGTATGACATTCCATCGTTCCTCGTAAGAAATTTTATCACTATAACCTCCCATTACATTTTTACCATAAATTAAAGCATGGTAGTATTGTCCGTTAGATGCAGCGATGAATTTTTCATCAATTAAGTTGGCAGGTTGCGCAGGATATACACCTCCATCATCTCTTACCAAATATCCATTTCCATCAGCTTTAACACCATGACAAGTCGCACAAAAAATATTGTAAAGATTTTTACCATCAGCTAATGCAGCTTCAGTAATTGGATATGGATTATTAATAATTTCCGCAGAAGCTCTTAATCGCTCATCATCATTATCTCCGTAGTAATATGGTACACTACCATTAGGTGTTATTGCAAAACCATTATCACTATCAGATGCAGCTGAACCACCAGCATAACCTCTTGCGATAGTTCCTTTTACAGGTTCACGAGGAGAAGATAAATCTAACAATGACTTTCCACTTCCTTTATTTATACTTGCATCTTCCCAAGTATTGGGGTAGTAATCAGTATAAACATTTGCCTCATAAGCAATAGAGTGAGCCATATCTGGCATATACTCTCTACCTGCTGATTCAGAGGAAGAACATGAACTAGCTAAAATAGCTAGAGCAAAAATTAAGATGAAAATATTCTGTTTTAAATTCATTTTTTATCTATTGAAAAAGATTTTTTCAAAATCTATTTAATTCTAATTATATCGTTTTGATATCTAAATTCGAAGCTCCAGTTCCACTTAAGAAACTTTTCAATGAGTCAATCTCATCTTTAGAACTATTTGACACATTAAATGCCAAGCAGAATTTATCATCTGTAATTCTATCGTGTAATGTAGGGTTATCTGCCCCAGGTCCCATTCCACATACTGTATAATATGTAACAACCATTCCTACACATGAAAAGAGTACTGTTAACTCAAATGTGATTGGAATAAATGCAGGAACTGACCAGTATGGCTTACCTCCAAAAATGATTGGCCAATCTCTAGTAAAAACCCAAGTCATAAATAAGAATGCCGTTAGAGTTCCTAAAGCTCCATATACAAAACCTGCAATGTGCAAACGACTTTCTGATAATCCCAGAATTTCATCCAACCCGTGTACTGGGAATGGAGTAAAAACATCATGGATTTCTAAATGGTCTTTTTGTGCTTTTTGGATTGCGTGGATTAAATCGTCCTCGTCATCATATAATCCAAATAATACATCTTTATGTCCTTCCATTTTTAAAAATATTTATAGGTAAATGCCTAAAAGGCAATTATTCATTTTTAATTAATAATTATACTTTATTAATGATGTTCATGTGAATCTGCATGACCATGAGCATGTTGAATCTTAGCAGCATCTGCTGGATCAAAGTGCTTACGATTTGCTAATCCAGTATATTGACTACCTGAAGTTTTCAAAATACTTTTCACCTCTGCAATTGCAACTACAGGTGCAACTCTTGTAAAGATTAAGTAAAGTGTAAAGAACAATCCAAATGTTCCAACATAGATACCAATCTCTACCCAAGTCGGTACATAGTAACTCCAACTTGATGGTAAGTAATCACGAGCAAGTGTAGATACAATAATTACAAATCGCTCAAACCACATTCCGATATTAATAAAGATTGACATGAAGAATGTAAGTGTAATACTTCTTCTATATTTTTCAATCCAAAAAATTTGCGGAGCTAATACATTACAACCCATCATACCTACGTATGACCAAAAGTAAATTCCAGTTGCTCTATTATAAAATGCAAATTGCTCATACGGATATTGAGAATACCATGAGATGAATAGCTCTGTCAAATAAGCCACCCCTACCATTGTACCTGTAAGTACAATTACTTTATTCATGGATTCAATATGTTGTAAAGTAATATAGTCTTCTAATTTCAATACTTTTCTAGTAATCAACATTAGTGTTTGTACCATTGCGAAGCCTGAGAAGATTGCCCCTGCTACGAAGTAAGGAGGGAAAATAGTCGTGTGCCATCCCGGTATTACTGATGTTGCGAAATCAAATGATACAATCGTGTGTACTGAAAGTACTAATGGAGTTGCGATACCCGCTAAGATTAATGACAAAGATTCAAATCGTTGCCAATGCTTAGCAGAACCTGTCCAACCAAAAGAAACGAAAGTATATATCTTTCTTCTTAATCCTTTTGAACGATCTCTTAATGTTGCTAAATCAGGAACTAAACCTGTGTACCAAAATAATAATGATACAGTAAAGTATGTCGAGATTGCAAATACATCCCAAAGTAATGGTGAGTTAAAGTTTACCCATAAAGGTCCACGAGTATTTGGATATGGGAAAATGAAAAACCCTAACCACAATCTTCCCATGTGAATTAATGGGAAAAGTCCTGCACACATTACGGCAAATATTGTCATCGCCTCTGCTGCACGGTTTACACCTGTTCTCCATTTTTGTCTGAAGAGTAAAAGGATGGCAGAAATCAATGTTCCTGCGTGACCGATTCCAATCCACCAAACGAAGTTGGTAATATCCCAACCCCAACCAATGGTTCTATTCAAATCCCAAGTACCTATTCCCATCCAGATGGTCCATAGAATACAAAATACTCCAAATGTCAATGTGGTAATAGAAGCAATTAATGCTATAACCCACGCTGTACTTGGAACCTTTTCTGAAGGTGCGCAAATATCCTCCGTAATATCATGGTAAGACTTATCGCCTGTAATCAGCGTATGTCTTAATGGAGAAATAATTGGATGATGACTCATATATCGTATTATTTACTAATGTCTTTTTAAGATTATTTTCTTTCGTTATTCTCTAAGTAAAACTTAGCTATCCAAAGCTGCTCCTTTATTTAAAACTTTAGCAGAGTAATCAACTGATGATCTTGTATTGATTTCTTCTAAAACTTTATAACTAATTGTAGAAGCTATTTTTTTACTTATTTCACTCTTCTTATTATTGATGTCTCCAAATGTAATTGCACCAGTAGGACAAGCAGTTTGACACGCAGTTTTTATTTCATTTGTTTTCAATTTCCTTTGCTCGCTTTTCGCTGTCAATTTTACTTCTTGAATTCTTTGTACACAGAAACTACATTTTTCAATAACTCCTCTTGAACGAACTGTTACGTCTGGGTTTAAAACCATACGAGTTAAGTTATCTGCTCCATAAGGGATTTCTTCACCGTTCACATCGTATTGATTAACTGGGAATAAATCCGCAGTTGTGTAATCAAACCAGTTAAATCGTCTTACTTTATAAGGACAGTTATTTGCACAATATCTTGTACCAATACATCTGTTATAAGTCATTTGATTTAATCCTTCTGAACTGTGGTTAGTTGCAGCAACTGGACAAACATTTTCACAAGGTGCGTTATCACAATGTTGACACATCATTGGTTGATAAACTACATTAGGATTTTCTACATCTCCCATGAAGTATCTATCAATTCTTAGCCATGCCATTTCATGATGACGGTGAACTTCTTTTTTACCAACAACAGGAATGTTATTTTCAGACATACAAGCAACTGTACAAGCTCCACATCCAATACATCCATTCATGTCGATGTGCATTCCCCAATGGTGACCTTGACTGTATAATTTGTCCTTATATTCTTCGTAAGGATAAAGCGTTTTAGAATTAAGGTGTTCCGCTTTGTGGTGGAACTTGTCCATTTTTTCTCTAAACTTTCCTAAGTCAGAAAGTTTAGTTTGGAAAATTACTGAACGATTAGTAATTGCTCCATCATAACCATTAATTCCAATCGCATGATCATCCACATTATAATCTGGGTTATCTTTTTCAAAGACTCCCATTGTGTGGTGATATTGAACACATGCAAATGACTCATCGTAAGCTAAACTTTCACTTACTTCTGCATCTGCATAATATTTTGTATTTCCATTAGCATCAAGACTCAACATTGGATAAAGATTCTCTCCAACATCAACTCCACATTCTCCTGAAATTGAACGTCCATAACCTAATGCCATAGATACTGTAGCAGCTTCACCTATAGTGGGTTGTCCAAAGTTAGTTGTCGCTGTAACATTTTCCGTAATCCCTTTAACCGTAAGGTTAACTTTATCTCCTTTACCTTTCTTGATTGCAGTACCTACATTGAAGTGGCCGTTGAAGTTATTTTTACCATTCCATTTAATTGGAACATATAAAACATTACCCCAAGCACATCTACTAATTGGGTCAGGCATCTCTTGTAACCAAGGGTTATCTGCATATTGACCATTACCGATATTTACTGTTTCAAAAAATGAAATCTCAGTACCAGCACTTGAAGGTTTATTAATTTTTCCAGCAGCACCACTTACACTTCCTGCGAAAGCAGCACCACTTCCACCTTTTTGAGCA
>JALZVK010000169.1 GCA_023301005.1 Saprospiraceae bacterium
ATTTCATCTCTTGTCCTTGTTAGATTATATTATTTCACCTAACAACTTTTTATCTATCTTTTAACTTTTTGGAAATTGCACTTCGTTTTTTAATTTAGGTTTTTAAAGATAAGAATCATGAAGAAGTTATTATTATTTTTTATAATTACTTGCCTAAATTTTTTAAATCTATGAAGTTTTTGATATGCCTCTGCTGAAGAACTTTTAGCTTGCACGAAAGAAGCAAAACCTTGTCCCGACTGAAAAACCTTTGTCTCTAGAGCTTGACCTAATTGTGAGTTCTCACAATGTCCTAGTAAAATCCCTACACTACCTCTCGTTTGTACTAAGGCAGCAAAACTCTGTCCTGATTGAAAAACTTTCGTCTCTAGAGCTTGACCTAATTGTGAATTCTCTCAATGTCCTAGTGAAAGTATTACATGCCCTGTAGTATCTCCTCCTTTTTGTCCATATTGATATCAGAATTTATGAAGTACAAATCTGAACGGTTGTAGTATTCCTGAATTTAAATGTAATACAAAGCCAGAACCTGTCTTTGTTTGTCCTATATATGATGTTATAGAACCTGCAAATGGTTGTGAATACAAATTCGAAAAAGACAATAATTGATGTAATGTACCTAAACTTGTATGTAATCAAGATTCAGGCGGATGTGGAAGTGTTTATTCACCTGTTTGTTGAAAACTAGAGAATAATTGTAGAAACATTGGGACCTGAACTGTTTGTACAAAAGTTTTTTATTTTCCTGAAACATTCGAAAACAGATGTGAACTAGAAAAAGCTGGTGCTTCTTTTATCAGTGAATGAGCGTGCGAAAAGCCTAAAGAAGAAGAAATTACACTACCGATTTGTACTACTGATGTAAAGCGTTGTGAAGATGGTAGTTTTGTATCAAGAACAATCCCTAATTGTGAATTTGCAGCATGTCCTGATCCGAAAAAACAAATAACTCTCTCTTCTACAGTTACTGAGAAAGCAAATACAGCATTAAGCTCATATTCGAGTAGATTAAAATGACTAGAAACAACAAACATTAAAAAACTAATTACGATTAATAAATTAATAGTAAAATTATCACTCATGCGTTCGCCAAGTAATTCAGAAAATATGAGTTTACTTATGGAATATCTCATAGATGAATTAAAAGAAATAAGAAAAGAGTATCAATAATGAGCCTCTAAATTTCACACAAAAAAACATATAGCTATGCTATATGTTTTTTCTTACTTTCTTCTTAACTTAAATCAGATATACTATTTATGTATAAAAAAATTTATACCTTATCTTTAAATAATAAAATTATATTATGAAATTTAAAAACCCACTTATCGTAGCTACAATTATAGCTATGTCACTTACAAGTACTTCTGTATTTGCTGATGACACAAACACTACAGATAAAACTGATAGAAAAGCTCATATGATGAACGCGAAATGAGGAGACCATAAAAATTCTGCTGCATATGACGCACTTGATGAAGAAACAAAAGCAACTGTTATGGCTATAAAAGAAGCAAACAAAGAAGCTTTTACAGCTTTAAAAGCAGAATACAAAGAAATGGAGCAAACAGATGAAAATAAAGAAGCTCTGAAAGCAAAAATGAATGAATTAAAAGATTCATTATATGCTGACTTACAAGAAGCCCTTGCTGGAAATGATGAAGCTCTTGCTGCTTTAAATGAAAAAATGGAAAAAGCTACAGATTATGCAAATAAGAAAGCTGTAAAAACAGAAGCAAGAAAAGCAAACAGAGGAAATAAGGCTGAAAAAGTAAAAGGATACAAAAAAGCTTTTTCAGAAAAATTAAAAAATAATATTGATACTATTTCTTCTGAAAAATTAGAATCAGTACATTCAAAAATAATTGTTCTTGTGGAAAAAGTAGAAGCAAAAACAAATATGGATGATGATAAACAAGAATCTCTTGTTGCTCAACTCATTGCTCTTCAAGAAATTATCGAAGATCAAATTGAAATGAATGCTCTTGAAGCATAATTAGACTATAACTAAGCCTTAACAGTCTAGAACAAAAAATCCCTATTAGGGATTTTTTGTTCTAGATATTTTTTATAGCTAATTGTCTTAAATCTTCAAATCACATCTTTGAATACGCACTTACAAAAATAGGACATAAATCTTCAAACTCTATTTCAAGTTCATGCATTTTCATTGCATCAATCTGATCACATTTATTAAATATATATATTTTTTTCTGGTTGGCTCATATAGTTTTTAATATTGTATCAACAACTTCTATTTTTTCAGCTATTTTTGGATCACTTGCATCAACGACATGAAATAACAAGTCTGATTCTATAGAATCTTCAAGTGTTGAAGAAAAAGCATCTATCAGATTTGGTGGTAAATCACGAATAAAACCAATCGTGTCATTGAGCAATATATCAAGACCAATATATTCTCCTATATTTTTCTCAGCTCTGACATCATCAGATATTTCGTCATAATTAATATGAAGTTTTGCAACACTTGTTCCAAGAGTTGCAAAAAGTTTATCCTCTGCGAGTACCCCTTTTTTTGTAAGACTATTCAGCAGACTGGATTTTCAAGCATTCGTATATCAGACTATTCCTATAGTATTTAATCCTTTTCTTTTTCTTCATTTTCTGTGTTCTGCTCTTACTTTCTTGTATTTTTCTAGACTTTTTCTTATATAATCTTCTTTCTTACGAAGATGACGTTTCATTATCTCAGTATTTGTTTCTCACTTCCCTCTTGCGCTTGTTCCTCATGCTCATCATTGTTTTGAAAGTTCCATTCACATCCCAAAAATACGTGGTCACATATGCTTAATTGCAGCCAACTCTATTTGTAGCTTTGCCTCTGCTGATTTTGCATGACGTTCAAATATCTTGAGTATTAAATCAACTCTATCCCAAGCTTTTGCTCAGATAGGCCTCAATTTCTCATTTAAATTATATATCTGATGAGGTTTCAGAATATTTCATAAAATAAGTAAATTCGCTCCTTGTAATTTCATCTCTAAAATAATATCATCCAGTTTTCAAGAACCCATATAGGTATCATAATCTGGAACTGATTTATTTTGTAAATGTTCTAAAATAACAACTCCACCATAGGTTGTCACAAGATTTTCAAGCTCCAGCATCTTATCCACAGCTTGTTCTCTCAGCTTAACATCTGGAGCTAATACCTCAGCGATAAAAACCTTGAGCTCTGTATTCCCATATTCAAGGTTTTCTTGCAGTTGTGACAACTCACGATCTGATTTGTTTTTATTTCCCATATATT
>JALZVK010000170.1 GCA_023301005.1 Saprospiraceae bacterium
CATAAATTTTGTGATTTAATGGGTTACTGGTATTCGTATAATTCAAATGCCATTTGGTGGATCCATCTTTATTCTCGCCATCTATTATAACAGAAGGATTCAATCCTTTTTTGATACGCTCGTTCGCTTGCTTATATAATGGTTCAATAACAGCTTTCCATTCTTCTAAAATTTGTCCAACAGATTTATTTAGCTTTGGCAAATCAACCTGTTTAATAATTGTTGGCTTATTAATTTTCCAATCGTGTTCTATTAATAAATCATCTTCAAAGCTTCGGTGTAAAAAGCTATCAGACACAAAAACATCTCCTGCCTCTAATTTATTTCGGAGCGTTTGATATAGTGCCATCTCATATTTTGAGGAGACAACGTCTCCTTTTTCATCAATAATATATTTCTTCCAACTTTTCGAGAGAAACGAACAAGGAAAGTCAGTAGATGGTATTTTTGATAAATGCTTTTTTGGGTATTGTGAAAAGATAGAAAATTAGTAGAATGAGGAGATGGAAATTGTTTTCATTTTCTCATTCTTTTTTTTGATGATAATGTTTACTCTGACTTAAAAGATAAAATTTGTCATCATTTTTTTAAAAGTATTTTACTTTTCCAAAATTTTCTTACTTTGATAAATTTGGAAAATATAAAATTCCAAAAATTAATAAACCTCATCACAAACAGGCAAAGAATTATATGCTTTTGATTGTAAGAATTTCATAGCTCCGACTTTTAAGTCGGGAAATATAAAAAGTGATTTTAGGCTTTAGCCATACAATACAAAATTAATTTCCACAAATCCTTCCTCAAAAACTATTAGCTAACTACTTAAAAAATAGTCTAAAATAAGATAATTGCTACAACAACAATTATTCTGACAAACTATTGACATATTTAAAAAATCAATCTTTAAAATAGCTTGTTGAATCTCAAAGATAATTCTAAATTTGAGATAAATTAAAAGAACAAATAAAACCTATGTTTAAATACGGAAAAGATTTTTTAACTGCTGGCAAAACGCTTCAGATTGCTAGAAGAGATTTAAAAGCATCAATTGATTCTTCAACTCGAAAGAAAATCAAAAAATGCTATGAAGAAGTTGTTACGATTGCCAATAATGATAAACCTGTATATGGTATCAATACTGGATTTGGGCCATTATGCAATACCATAATTTCCAGAGATAAAACGAAAGAGCTACAACGGAATATATTATTGAGCCATAGTGTAGGAGTTGGAGATCCAGTTGATGAAGAGATTTCCAAATTGATGTTGATTCTCAAAGTACATGCTTTGTCCAAAGGTTACTCAGGTATCTCATTGGAGGTGTTGGATAGAATCATTTGGCATATCGAAAATGATATAATTCCAGTTGTACCTGAGCAAGGTTCGGTGGGAGCGTCGGGAGATTTAGCACCATTGTCACATTTGTTTTTACCATTGCTAGGCGAAGGTGAAGTTTTTTATAACAATGTAATTACAAATACTAAAACGGTATTTAAAAAGTTAAAAATAAAACCATTGGACCTTGGTCCAAAAGCAGGTTTGGCTTTGATAAATGGAACTCAATTCATTGCAGCTCATGCAGTCAAAGTTGTAGAGTCATTACATAATTGTTTGAGTCATGCAGATATAATTGCAGCATTGATGGTTGATGGTTTGTTAGGTTCTAGTTCTCCGTATATTGATGACTTACATAAAATCCGACCATACAAAGGCAATCAACATGTCGCCAAACGAATGTCTTATTTTTTAAAAGGATCTAAGATTTTAGAATCACATAAAAATTGTGATCGAGTACAAGATCCTTATTCGATGCGTTGTGTTCCTCAAGTACATGGTGCATCTCGTAATGCTTGGTTACATCTAAAAGAAATCGTAGAAGTTGAAATCAATTCCGTAACTGACAATCCAATTGTTTTTTCAAAAGACTATACTGTAAGCGGTGGAAATTTCCATGGACAACCAATTGCTTTACCATTAGATTATGCTTGTTTGGCAGCAGCTGAATTAGGAAATATTTCCGATAGAAGATCTTATTTATCCTTAGAAGGAAAGTATGAAAAAACGCCAAAATTATTAATGGCTGAAACTGGAGTAAATTCTGGTTTTATGATTTTACAATATACAGGGGCAGCATTGGTGAGTGAAAATAAAGGAATGTGTTTCCCTGCAAGTGCGGATAGTATTCCAACTTCATTAGGTCAAGAAGATCATGTAAGTATGGGTTCGATAGGAGGAAGGAAAGCATTAAAAGTGTGCGGTAACTTAGTGAAAATTTTAGCCATAGAATTGTTGTGCGCTGCACAAGCACTTGATTTTAAACGTCCAATGAAATCTAGTAAACTACTCGATGAAGTTCATGCACATATCAGAAAACATGTAACTCATGCAAGTGAAGATCGTATCTTTGCAAAAGATATTAATAAGGCAGTTGAAATAATTGAGAGTAAAGAATTAGTGAAAATTGCCCAAGCTAAAAGTCGATATGTAAAAAGTGAGTTTGAAGATTTGTTTGAAAAATTTTAAATACTCGTAACCGCCAATCCTGACTTCAGCCAAGGTTGGCGGTTACCTAAAAAATACAATTATGACCACAACAAATATAAATTTCCAAAGCCAAATTACTCATGGTATTCCATCCGAATTACCTAAAGTAAAAGCTTACCCTGCTAACTCCAATCGAGCGCCCAAACGAAAAGATATTCTTTCCAAAGAAGAAAAAAAATTAGCCATAAAAAATGCGTTAAGATATTTTCCAAAAGAATGGCATTCCGTTTTAGCTCCAGAATTTGCGCAAGAGTTAAAAGATTACGGGCGAATTTATATGTATAGATTTCAGCCGAGTTACGAAATGTTTGCTCGACCAATTTCTGAATATCCAGCACAATCGCAACAAGCTGCTGCTATCATGTTGATGATCCAGAACAACCTTGATCCACGAGTTGCGCAACATCCCAACGAGTTGATTACTTACGGAGGTAATGGTTCTGTTTTTCAAAATTGGGCGCAGTATCTATTGACGATGCAGTACTTAGCGACGATGACAGATGAGCAAACTTTACATATGTATTCAGGTCATCCGATGGGTTTATTTCCTTCGGGCAAAGATGCGCCACGAGTCGTAGTGACCAATGGAATGATGATTCCTAATTATTCAAAACCTGATGATTGGGAAAAATATAATGCACTTGGTGTAACTCAATATGGTCAGATGACTGCGGGTTCTTACATGTATATCGGCCCGCAAGGAATTGTACATGGAACGGCCATCACAGTCATGAATGGTTTTAGAAAAAAACTAGAAGAGGGCGAAAGCCCAAAAGGGAAAATATTCCTTACCGCAGGACTTGGCGGTATGAGTGGTGCGCAACCTAAGGCTGGAAATATTGCAGGTTGCATTACAGTCTGTGCAGAGGTGAATGAAAAAGCTGCGAAGAAACGTCATGAGCAAGGTTGGGTAGATCAGATTGTATTTAACTTAGATGACTTAGTAGATCAAGTTACTTTAGCGCAATTGACGCAACAAGTTACGTCGATTGCTTATGTCGGAAATGTAGTTGATGTTTGGGAGAAATTTTATGAAGAAGATATTTTTGTGCATTTAGGTTCTGACCAAACTTCGTTGCATAATCCTTGGTCAGGCGGTTACTATCCAGCTGGATTGACTTATGATGAATCGTATCAATTATTAAAAAATGATCCTGCGGAATTTAAAGTGAAAGTAAAAGATTCCCTTCGTCGTCATGCAGAGGCAATCAACAAACATACTGAGCAAGGTACTTACTTTTTTGATTATGGAAATGCATTTTTATTAGAGTCATCACGCGCAGGTGCGGAGGTGATGGCAGAGAATGGAATTGATTTTAAGTACCCATCTTATGTTCAAGATATTTTAGGGCCGATGTGTTTTGATTATGGATTTGGACCGTTCCGTTGGGTCTGTGCTTCTGGAAATTCTGATGACTTGGATAAGACCGATAAAATTGCAGAGCAAGTGATGATAGAAATTAAAGCAACGGCTCCCGCAGAAATCCAACAACAAATGCAAGACAATATTAAATGGATTCAAGATGCAAAACAAAATAAATTAGTCGTCGGTTCTCAAGCTAGAATTTTATATACTGACGCTGAAGGTCGAGTGAAAATTGCAAAAGCATTTAACGACGCAATTGCATCGGGTGAAATTTCTGCTCCGATAATTTTGGGTAGAGATCATCATGATGTGAGTGGAACGGATTCTCCATATAGAGAGACAAGTAATATTTATGATGGAAGTAAATTTACTGCCGACATGGCAATTCATAATGTCATCGGTGATAGCTTCCGAGGTGCGACTTGGGTGTCAATTCATAATGGCGGTGGAGTAGGATGGGGGGAAGTGATGAATGGTGGATTTGGAATGCTGTTGGATGGTTCGAAAGAAGCGGAAGAGCGTTTGAAAAAAATGTTATTCTTCGATGTTAACAATGGTATTGCAAGAAGAAGTTGGGCGAGGAATGAGGAAGCACTTTTTGCTATTAAGAGGGAAATGGAACGAACACCTGATTTGAAAGTGACGTTGCCGAATATGGTTGATGATAATCTTTTAGATGAAATGATATAAACAATAGAATATAGAAGTTGAACGAATTAGTTTGTTTAACTTACTCCGTAAGTGTATTGTTATAAATGAAATAAATATTCATGAAAAAACGAATTTGGTTTATTACAGGCATTTCAAGTGGATTAGGAAAATCCCTAGCGGAGTCTGTTATCGAAAGTGGCGATTTTGTAATTGGAACATTTAGACAACAAAATCAAGTTGACAAATTTATAAATGAAAATAAAGAAAATGCTTTTGCATTTTTATTGGATGTAAATAATCACCAAGC
>JALZVK010000171.1 GCA_023301005.1 Saprospiraceae bacterium
GGACATAATTATTCATAATTTATTTTGAGATTATTTTTTAATCAATCGAGGCAAAAAACGTAGGCGATGCTATGCATCGACGAGGCTTTTTAACGAAGAATGATAAAAAAAGAAGCCAAAATAAATATGAGATAATTGTGTCCAAGAACTTATCCAACTATTTATATTCAAAAAAACTAAATATCGTTCCTCCATATTGTCGTTCATCGAAATAATTAGGATGATCTTTAAATCCATGATTACCATTATGTTCCACCACCAACCAACCTTCTTCAGCAAGTAATTTATATTTAAAAATCATATCAGGAATTTCATCAAGACGTGGAAGTGGATAAGGAGGACCAGCAAATATGTAATTATATTTTAGGTTTGTTTTTTCTATAAATTTAAAAACATCAGCTCTGACGATTTTGATATTATCTTCTATTTCTAGAGTCTCTGCTGTTTTTTTTACAAAAGAAATACAACCTCCAAACTTATCGACATAAGTAACATCCTTACAACCTCGTGAAATAAATTCATAACTATGATTACCTGTACCTCCAAAAAGGTCAAGCATTTTCATTTCTTCGAAATCCCAATTATTATAAAGAATATTAAATAAGCCTTCTTTGGAGTAATCCGTTGTAGGTCGAGTAGGCCAATTTTTTGCGGGAGGATTAAATCGACGTCCCTTGAATTTGCCACCTATGATTCGCATAGCTGTAAACTCAATAAGTCAAAGTAAAAATGTGAAGGAGTCTTTTTAGAATTTTTTCCTAAGCTAATTGCTGATGGAGTTTCACTAAAATGAACCTTATTGATATATCGATATATCATTCGATATAATTTGGAGTCTTCGGTTATTTGTCCTGATATATATATTGGAGTTGTTTCTTTAGAAAGATTGAATTGATTGAAAACTAAAAGTACATGATAAATAAAATCTTTATCATTCTCATAAGCATAAGCATTAAAGAATGCTAACTCATTTTTAGAAACCAAAGCAATTTGAAGATGATCTTCTTTCACATTTAAATATACTTTCTCTCCTTCTCCCCTTTCTTTAGAAAAAACACCTTGCAAAACTGAAGTACTATTATGATAAAAATTAGCTTTCGGATGTTGATTTTTCAAAAAAGAATAAATCTTCTCATCAAAAGCATAAACGATTTTTGCAGAAATAGACTCTAAGTCATCCACAAAAATCTGAAGATTATCTAAACTTGGAATTTGATTTTTCAAATAAGTTTCTAAATCTCCTGATTGATATAACTTATTAGGTATCAATGTACACTTGTTATTAATCAGTCCAATTGTAGAACTTTGAAAAGGCAGTTTTAATATTTTATCTTCTGAAAAAATATTATCAATTGCAGAAAGCAGTTGGTTAGATTTGGCAATTTCCTTATTCAACATGTATGATTTCAATGCCAATACATGTTTTTCGCTATTGGTAATAGCATAAGAAAACCTGTCCATACCAATGAGTATGGACAGGTCGTATGAGGATGAATTCTTTTTAGTAAAAGAATCCTCTATAATGTCAGTATTAATTATTCCCAATTTCCGCTTAAGTTTGGATTAAACATATCTCCGAATTTTAATCGTGCACTTGGAACATAAGTGTTATCATATCGAGCATATTTAGCATCACCATATTTCTCACCCATAAAGGTTTTCCAAGTTGTGCCTACTTCACATACGGTAACTAGCGTTTTTTGATACGTTAAAGTGTCAGCTTGTATCGTAAATCTTTCACCTCCACTATAAGGAACAAATGGTAAAGAATCTAAATTGATTCTAATTTTACTATCAGGTTTGTTATTTAAAAAGACAAGAGAGTCCTTTGCTGAACGTCTTTTCTCTGTTCTAAGAAATTCGCCATTAGGATCATCAGGGTTACCAATAATTTTTACAAGCGTAAAACTATCTGTTGAAAGAACAGTTTTTAAATCTTCAAAAGATTTAGCAAACTCACCTGTAATATCACGATAAAATTCTTGAGCGTACCTTACTTGCTTTAACCTATCGGTTACAGCATCTTTTCTTAAAGTTTTGGTATCTCCAAAAGCGATTGGCTCTTTGATTCCATAATATAACATGTATCCAAGAACTAGGACTAAAGCTAATAATAGAATGTTAATAATGTATTTCATATGAACGTATTTTTCATTTTGTTAAGTCGCAATATTAATGTTTTTTCTTAAAAAAACATGCATGAATTATGAATAATTATGTGATATATGTAAAATATCTACTTTTTAAAATATTGATCTCCGATTTTACATTCTCCCGAATAAGATGCACCTGAATCAACTATCATTTTTCGAGCGGTAATGATGCCGTCGATATTAGCAGTTTCATGTAAATGTAGTTCTCCTGAAACTGTAATTTCTCCTTTCACTTTTCCTTTTACAGCCGAATCAACAGTAATCACATTACCATCAACTTGTCCTGATTGTCCCATCACGACTCGTTTATTACATTTTAATTCTCCTACTATCACTCCATCCAATCGTACATCTTCTGTTGATGAAAATGTTCCTTCGATTCGAGTCCCTGAAGCAATTACACAAGTAGTACCTGGAGTAAGTCCCTCTGAATTTGCAGATTCTTTACTATTGCTTTTTAGATTTTCCTTAGATTTGCGTCCGAACATGCGTCTTTAGTTTTTAAGATGAAAAAAAAACTCTAATTGGCGTATGCCAATAGATTTTTAAATTTTTTAATAAATGTGTAGTAGGTGATTTAGAAAGATGTGATAACTTGAAAAAATCAGATAAGTCTTATATAGACTTTTCAAATACAACATAAATATACAATTTACTAATACAATAAAAAAACGATGAGTGTAATAATTTTGGCAATTGAATCTTCATGTGATGATACGTCCGCAGCGATACTGCAAGATGGAGTCATCTTGAGTAACTGCGTTGCCAATCAAGAAATTCATAAATTGTATGGAGGTGTCGTTCCTGAGGCAGCTTCAAGAGCGCATCAAGTTAATATCGTACCTGTCGTCGATGCTGCTATCAAAAAAGCAAATATCAAAAAATCAGATATTAGTGCAGTTGCTTTTACAAGAGGTCCTGGTTTGATTGGTTCATTGTTAGTTGGTGTTTCATTTGCCAAAGCATTTGCCATGAGTTTGGATATTCCGATGATAGAAGTGAATCATATGCAAGCGCATATCTTAGCGCATTTTGCGGAAGATCCAAAACCTCCTTTTCCATTTTTATGCTTAACGGTTTCGGGAGGTCATACTCAACTTGTCAGAGTTAATGATAGTTTGGATATGGAATTGCTCGGTACTACTCTTGATGATGCGGCGGGCGAGGCATTTGATAAAACTGGAAAACTCCTCGGACTTGATTACCCTGCGGGGCCTTTGATTGATAAATATGCTAAACTCGGAAATCCTGTTTTTGAATTTACAGAACCTAAGGTCGGAGAATTGGATTTTAGTTTTAGTGGATTGAAAACTTCTATCCTTTATTTTTTAAGAAAAAAGATAAAAGAGAATCCAAATTTTATTGAGGAAAATCTAAATGACATTTGCGCTTCTGTTCAATATCGAATTGTAAGTATATTGTTATCAAAAATAAAAGTCGCTGCTCAAAAAACAGAATTGACTCATCTAGCTATCGCTGGTGGTGTGTCTGCTAACTCTGCGCTTCGTGCTGGTCTGCGAGAATTAGGGGAAGAAATGGGTTGGTCTACTTATATTCCTCGTTTCGAATATTGTACGGATAATGCTGCTATGATTGCGGTTACTGGTTATTTTAAATATTTGAAAAAGGAGTTTGTAGGGCAAGATGTTGTTCCTGTGGCGAGGTGGAGTGTTTGATTTGGAGGTGGGATGTTTTGATTTTTGATGAGTTGGCTTTTTTTACGATTTATCTGAACAA
Organism: Saprospiraceae bacterium; assembly: GCA_023301005.1. Taxonomy (GTDB): domain Bacteria; phylum Bacteroidota; class Bacteroidia; order Chitinophagales; family Saprospiraceae; genus CAJQQY01. The sequence continues at coordinate 3,891 of JALZVK010000171.1, forward strand.
GGGAACATTCGAGCATTCGAACATTCGAATTTTGAAGTTTTGACGAGTTGGATCTTTTTACGATTTAACTGAAGAAGGGAAAAAGGGAAGACGGATTTGAGAAGTTTGAAGTTTTGACGAGCTAGTTTGTTTTACTTCAATCTTGACTTACTTCGTAAGTTTAATTTTTTTTAAAATTTAAAATAAATAGGAAACCCAAATCTTTGAAATAAAGATTTGGGTTTCCTATTTATAAAAAAAACAATACACTTACAAAGTAAGTATAAGCTAAATCGTAAAACTTCAAAATTCGAATGTTCGAATGTTCCCTTGTTCAGCTAAATCGTAAAAAAACTAACTCGTCAGAACTTCATACTCCTCAAATCCGTCTTCCCTTTTTCCTTCTTCAGTCAAATCGTAAAAAA
>JALZVK010000172.1 GCA_023301005.1 Saprospiraceae bacterium
ATAAGAGGGATCAAATGCGACAATACAATTATTAGACAATTCTGCCTTGTGTAATTCTGCATTGAATTTTAAAAAATCAAAATCTTTTTCAAAATGAAGTCGATAACTTTTTTCACTATAAGAACCATATCGCTCCATTCCTTTAAAATTATAGCGACCTCGCATTGATAAAAACAATATTATGATTGATAGTATAAATTTTTTCCGTGGCTTTGCTAAGCCTCCAATTTTATTTAGTAACTTTCCAGCGAGAGCTTTGCTCTTATTGGAAGCATTTTTTGTTCGTAGTTGCATACTTCAAAAATATGCTTCCTTTTTTTGTTAAAATTTCTTCTGGAAAATTTACCGAACTATTGATATAACATTCACTTATTAAATTAATCTAATTATGTTTAGCCAACATGAAACATCTCGATTACTTCTACCTTCCTTGATTTTTATACTATCGTTTTTAATTTTTATTCACAGTAATAACGCTGATTCTGCTACACCCCAACAACGAGATCTTGCAGCTATGTTAGATTCAAGTTCTTTCCATGAATTTGTGAATACAAAGTATGATAAAATATTTAACCAATATCCTCAATATACTTCTGCTGCTTTTGACTTTCCTGTAGGAAAGCCTGATGCTAGAAATTATTTTAAAGCTAGAGAGTTTGGTGAAAGTAAACACCTTGGAGAAGATTGGAATGGTGTCGGTGGAGGTAATTCTGATTTAGGTGATCCAGTATATAGTGTTTCGAATGGCTATGTAAGTTTTGCTAAAAATGTATGTTGCGGTTGGGGAAATATTATACGAGTTGTACATCACACTCCTAACCATCCTGAATATAAATATGTAGAATCTTTCTACGCTCACCTTGATGAAATACATGTTAAACCTGGCGACCTTATTACTCGTGGTCAACTAATAGGCACTATCGGCAATGCTAATGGAGTATATAGTGCTCACCTACATTTAGAAATGAGACACTTTGTTGACATGGGAGTTGGACCTGGTTATTCTGATGATACTTTTGGTTTTTTAGTTCCTACTGATTTTATTAATCAAAACTAAGTAATTGAAAATGGAGAATTGAAAATTATTCACTAGACTAATTTTCAATTATAAACTCGCCGTCCAATATTTATATTTGAAAAATAACAATATTCGTTTCCTATAAAATAAATTCCGTTATTGAATTTTTTTAATTCAATACTATGGAAAAACGTGACGTTCTTTGGAAAGGAATCATTGAAGATTTTTTTAATGAATTTTTAGAATATTTCTTTCCTAAATATATTAAACAAATAGATTTTGAAGCGGGGTACGAATTCTTAGATAAAGAACTTCAAAAAATCTCACCTCAATCAAAAGAGTCTAGGCGGTTTGTTGATCTCCTAGCCAAAGTTTATTTAAAAAATGGAAAGGAAAATTGGATTCTAATTCATATTGAAGTACAAGGCTATCCTGATACTAATTTTGAAAATAGAATGTTTATATATCAATATCGAATCTATGATAGATTCCAAATACATCCTGCTGCATTAGCAATATTTTCAGATGATGATCTCAACTTTCATCCAAAAAAATATAGCCAATCAATTTTTGGAACAAAAATTCAATATCAATTTCCAACCTATAAGTTATCTGATAAAAAATTAGAGGAATTTGAAAACTTCCAGAATCCATTTTCAATTATTATGGAAACTGCTTGGTGGGGACTCAAAAAAAATAAATTAACTCAAAAGCAACTTTTTTCAAAAAAGATACATTTATATAGAAAGCTATTGTTATTAGGATTTTCAGGAGAAAAGATTCATCATCTTTTGAGTTTTATAAAATACTATACACCTTTTGATAAATCCGAAATTAATATTAAATTTGAAGAAGAGATTAGTATTATTTCAAAAAACACAGATAATATGGGTATTCAAGAAAGATTATTACAGGCTTTTAAAGATGATGGAATTTTAGAAGGAATGGCTGAGGGGGAAGCTAAAGGAAAAGCAGAGGGAATGGCTGAAGGAAAAGCAGAGGGAATGGCTGAGGGAAAAGCTAAAGGTAAAGCTGAAGGAATAGGATTGTCTCTAAAGATTATCGACTTACTAAAAGAAGGAAAATCAGTCCATCAAATTTCTAAACAATTAGAAATTGAAAAAAATGAAGTTTTAAAAATAAAATCTCATTTAGGTTTATAAACTTTTTCTTTTCCAACATTTAATAACAATATATTCCCACTAGAATTTGCCAATATAAATTTCAAAATCATTTTGACCATTCTTTAAAAAACACAGATAATATGGGTATCCAAGAAAGGTTATTACAAGCATATAAAGATGATGGAATTTTAGAAGGAAAGGCTAAAGGAATGATTGAGGGAAAAGCTGAAGGAATAGGATTGTCTCTAAAGATTATCGACTTACTAAAAGAAGGAAAATTAGTCCTTCAAATTTCCAAACAATTAGAAATTGAAAAAAATGAAATTTTAAAAATAAAATCTCATCTAGGTTTATAAATCTTTAATTGAAAATGGAGAATTGACAAATCATCAATT
>JALZVK010000173.1 GCA_023301005.1 Saprospiraceae bacterium
CCTGATACATTTAATTGTATAGCAGCATTTGTATCTCCAAAACAAGCTAATGGATTATTGGTAATATTCGTCGTAACATTCATTGGTTGTACTCCACCTACATTAATAGTTTCAGTATGAACTTCTGTACAACAATAATTTTGGGTAGTCAATGTAACAGTATATGTACCAGATGTAGCATAAGTTATAGGTGCAGGATTTCGATCAAATGAAGTTTGTCCATTTCCAAAATCCCATTCCCATGAACGAGCATATTTTGAAGTATTAGTAAATTCTATGGTAGTTCCATTTGATGCAAATTGAAAATCAGTAGGAGGCGTTAATACACTATCTTGTGTTAAGGAATTAAAAGATAAAAACACGCCACTATCAAATGCAGTATCTCCTCTATCAGCAACAACCATTTTGATATGATAAGTTTCTCCTGCTACTGCAACAAATGATGCAGGTAATGGAACTGTTAATCCATCATACTCTAAATGCTGACCTCCTGAATTATCTATATAATAACTAGGATTCATTGTTGGATTGATAGTATTGATTTCTACAGGAGTTGTTGTATTAGGAATCAAAGAAATATTTTCTGCACTATTGGAAAATGTTCCATTGATACCTGAACCTGAAATAAAAAATCCAAAAGCATCATTAAAACTTGAATTGGCAAATTCTGGATATTCATCAGAACCAAGTATATAATTGAAATCCAAAGTGTCAGACATCGCTACTGTAAAATCAAACTCTATTACTGCGGCATCAAAAGATTGCAAACTCCCTCCCATCATATCAATATCAACATCACCTGCCGCTCCGTTACTTGTCGAAATTCCACTTGCTGAATTAGGACCAACGACATCCAATACATTTCCATTACAAAAAACGATTCCTGCATCTAATCCTAAATCAGTTCCGCCTGCGTCAAAAAATGCAACTGAAGTTGAAGGAGTAATACTGCTAACATTTGAAACAGAAATATTTGGGTCGTCAAAGAAATCCATCACCATCTCTTCGATGGTATAAGATGTGTCTAAAAATAAATTAGATTGGGAAAATGCGGTTTGAAAAATCCCACAAAAAATCACTAGAGTAATTAGTAAAGTTTTTTTCATGATTGTTGTTTTTGAATTCTTCAATAAATCTTATTGGGAAAATAAAGATTTTTGAAGAACAGTTTTATTGAATCAGAATTGGTATAAATATGAAGTTATTTAAAATGGTTTTCTAAATCATCAAGACATTTTAAACAACTTCTATATATTAAAGGTAAGGTAGTTTTTAGCAAATCATGAAAATCAAAGTTTAAAAAGTGTAAGTTTTTAGGTAAATATTCTTTATTTATTTTTTGACTCCTATAAACTCAATTCCAAATCCATTGAATAATAATTGATATTCCTCTTCATTCACTTTGATAAATGTAAAACCATCTACTGATTTTGGGTCATTAAAAAAAGTACTATCATTTTCAGAAAACAAAGAACCTTTTCTTTCTCCATCTTGATAGAAGATTAGACTATCATGCTCTACTTTAAATTCAAACTCGGAGTGATTAAATTCTTCCATATCATATTTTCCTACATACTTTTCTAAGGTTGCTTTAGCAATCGGTACAGCTTTTCGATTAATCTCTTTGGGTATATCAAAAGGTTTTTCCTCTAAAATATTTTCAACATTTTTTATTATTTCATTAAATGGAATAGCATCATAGTTCGCTAAAAAAACATAGCTATAATTATTTTCAGGTTTAGAACTGATATGTGTTCTTATTCCATCCGAACCTCCAGAATGTCCAATGATACCTTTAGCATTTGTGAGTTTTGAAAGATAAGGTTCTTGATTAAAATAATTTAACATCAACATCAAATCATCAACCGTAGAAAATAATCGAGCTTGAGGTTTGCTATCTTTTTCGAAATGATCTACTTGGATAATTTCACCATCATCCAACTCATGGTAGTAGGCAAATTTCTCTAACTTATTCTTATCATTAAAAAAATGCGCACCTGAATGATTCATTCCAATTGGTTCAAAAAAATCATCAATCATATATTGCGCAAAACTCTTGTTATGAATTTTTCCAATAATAAAATATAAAATTTGATACCCTAAATTAGAGTACCGAGAATCGGTTCCTGGTTGAAATTCAAGCGGTTGAGTTTTTATTAAATCTATCACCTCTTGGGTAGGCATAGCTATCAAATTCATATTTTCTTCATCAATAAACTCGCGTGCAAATCCCGAACTATTATCCATTAAATGTTGAATAGTAATTTTATCACCTGACGGAAAACCAGATTCATACTTATCAATTGTATCACTTCTTTTGATTTTCCCTTCTCCTTCTAGTTGAATGATAATTGCTTTCGACATCAATTTAGAAACTGACCTTAAATCAAATTGATGATTTTCGGTTACATATAATTTGCTAGTTGGATCGCTTTGTATATTATATGTTTTTTTAAAAATAGGTTGACCATTTTTTTGAGCTAGTACAACGCCATTAAATTTTTTCAAATTGGTCAATGCTGAAAAGTAAGTATCAAGGTTAGTAGTAATTGAAGAAGTCGTCGTTATTGTTGAGTTCGAATCTTTGTTGTTTTCTTTACATGAAAAAATAAAGATTAGAATTAGGAGTAGTAAAAGGCATTTGGTTTTCATATCTTTTTGTTTTGTTTAGTCAATGAATGACGAAGGTTCACAAAGTAATGTTACAAATAAAATAGTTCTATGCTTAAGTAAAAAGGAAACAATAATTTTTTTCAAATAAAAAAAATTATAAATTCGCTAAAATTTTACGTCTTACACTCTGAAGTTGTTTTAAAAATAACTTCATTAAAAAATAAATAACCTCAACATACATGCAACGACTTCGATTTATTATCAACCCATTTTCGGGTATTAGCAAAAAAGGTCGTTTACCTCAACTCATCGAAAAACACCTCGATCATCAACAATACTCTTACGAAATAAAATATACTGAAGCTGCTGGTCATGCTACTACTCTCGCCCAAGAAGCAGTACAGCAAGGATTTGATATAGTTGTCGTTGTGGGTGGCGATGGTTCCGTTAATGAAGTCGCTGCGGCACTCATTGATACTGATGTTGTATTAGGAATTATACCTGCTGGTTCGGGTAATGGATTTGCTCGATATATCGGGCTGAGTATGAAAACGGCTAAAGCTATTCGACAACTCAATTCGAGTAAAATTCTAAGAATTGATTCTTGTAAAATGAATGACCGACCATTTGTAAATTTAGCTGGATTGGGATTTGATGGTTGGGTTTCTTATAAAATTAAGAAAAGTAAATTCCGAGGAATTTTTGCTTATGGTAAAATAGTAACTCAGGAATCATTTAAATTTCGAGGTCATCAACTACAAATTATTATTGATGGGAAAATATTGGATGAGGACTGTCTTTGTTTGGAAATTGTTAATGCGCCAATGTTCGGTTATAACTTTATGATTGCGCCTCATGCAAAATTAAATGATGGAATATTGGAAGTCGTAGTGGTCAAAAAAATGCACCCTTTTCGATTTCCACAACTTGCTTGGCATTCCTTAAATAAAACCATTAATAAAAGTGGATTGACGAAATGTTATTCAGGGAAAAATATTCAAGTAAAGATTAATCAAGAAACTCCTGTTCATATTGATGGCGAAGGAATGTTGATCAATGAGGATTTGACGTTTACGATTAATCCGCTTTCGCTATCGGTTTTAGTGCCTAGTACAAATGTGTAGCACTTGTTTAAGATTTCATTTATCTTTGATTTTTTATTTTGACTAAAAAATTTATTCACTCATGGGAAAAAAGAAAAAGAATAATCGCTACGGAGTTTCATATTCCACCGACCCAGATTTTAATTATGACAATGACGATAGCAAAGTGAAATCATTTCCTCCTGCTCAACAAAATCTTCGAGTGATGATTGATAGAAAAAAACGGAAGGGAAAAGAGGTTACGCTCGTAGTTGGATTTTATGGTAATAATGATGACTTGAAAGATTTAGGAAAATATCTGAAATCAAAATGCGGCGTAGGTGGTAGTGTGAAAGATGGCGAAATTATTATCCAAGGTTCTGTAAAAGATAGAGTTGTAAAACTATTGTTAGAAAAAGGTTATTCTAAAACGAAAGCGTCGGGAGGTTAGGGAAGAAGGGAAAACGAGAAGAAGGGAAATAGGGAAGACGGATTTGAGATTTTTGAAGTTTGACGAGTTGGCTTATTTTACGATTCAAAAGAACCTGACTGCCGTCAGAGGCAGGTATCGAATATCGAACAAGGAATTTCGTCCCGTTTTTAAAACGGGATGACGAGTTTGTTTTTTTTACGATTTATTTGAACAAGGGAACATTCGAACATTCGAACATTCGAATTGAGAAGTTTGACGAATTGACTTGTTTCGAATTTATCAAACTTACTTCGTAAGTTTGATTTTTTTTAAAACAAAAAAGAAACCCAAATTTTCTTTATGAAAATTTGGGTTTCCTATTTAAAAAAAACAATACACTTACAAAGTAAGTAAAACAAATCAAATGGAAAACAAGCCAACTCGTCATCCCGTTTTAAAAACGGGACGAAATTCCTTAGCGAAGCGTTCGATATTCGATACCTGCCTCTGACGGCAGTCAGGTTCTTTTAAATCGTAAAAAAGTAAATTCGTAAAACTTCAAAATTCGAATGTTCGAATGTTCGAATGTTCGAATAGCGTAGCGTTCCCTTGTTCAAATAAATCGTAAAAAAAGCCAACTCGTCAAACTTCGAAAATCTCAAATCCGTCTTCCCTATTTCCCTTCTTCTCGTTTTCCCTTCTTCCCTAATCTTTTACAAAAACCAATTTCTGCATCATTCGTCTTCCACCTATTTCGAGTTGTATAAAAAGCACTTCCGAGTAATCCCAATTGGAATCAACTTTATAACGATGCTTACCAGAAGGTTGACTTTCTTCAGTAGCAAGACTTGTGATTTTTTGTCCTAAGATATTAAAGATGTCGATGCTTACTTCCTCCCGTGAATTCAACTCATATTCAATAAAGAATTCACCTTCACTTGGATTTGGATAAACTTCAAATCTGACATCTTCTTTTCTCAATTCATTATTACTTACTGTAATCGCTATAGTTTGAAGACTATCACAACCATTCGCAGCCATCAAATTGAGAACAACAACAGTATCATTCAAGATGACATTTCCATCAAAGACATCTCCATTATTTATTATTATTATTTCATCGGAATAACTATGTTCTAATACCTGTACTGAAGTTATTTCGGCATGATTTACATTTGGCAATTCGATAATATGCCAAAGTACGGTGTCTTCTTGTACTTCAAAATTCTGCATCAATTCACCTCTACATACTCAGTCAATAAAAATCCACCATCAGGAGTTAATGCCATTGCAGTAAAATCTTCGAACGCACTCGAACCATAAGTCTCTGACCACAGCTCATTTCCAAATGCATCTAACCGCAGCAAAAGATAATCTCCTGAACCAATTACATTATTAAAGGTTAATCCTCCGATGATATAACCACCATCAGGTAATTAGAAAATTCTTCGAGAACGATCTTCGAGAATGCCTCCAAAATATTTAATCCATTGTTGGTTACCTTCGGCATCTAATTTTAAAACTGCTATAGATTGTGCAGAAGGGATTTCAACAGTAGCAGTCAAACAATAACCTCCATCAAGTGTGGCAACTATATGTTCTGCACGAGCATTTTCGAAACCAAGAGTTTCGTAAGTTCGCTGCCATCCTTGTCCCATTAATGAATAGGAAAAAAGAAGAAGTGCTAATATGGAAATACAATTTCTCCATTTAGTTAGGTAGGTCAAACAGTATAGGTATATTAGTTGTCTCATAAAAAAATGTTTGAGTGTGATCTTTGTTATCATAAAAGTAGAACCAACACCTCTTAAAGACAAAAGCATAAAAATGATTTTTCCAAAAAAAAATATATCTTTTTATTCTCAAAAGCCTATAAACAAATAACTAATTGGTTTTTTTTCCAAAAAAAACTATGTGTAAAAAGAATGGTTTAAGGAGTAATTTTAACTTAGAGCTTCTTGAAAATTCCCAATTTTCCTTTTAAACGCCAAATTGGGAATTTCTAACAAGCTCTTATAACCAAAGAAAAAACCGAAATATGTGGTGGGGTAATTTTTTCTTGATTCTAAAAATAGAAGTTTTTAAGTGATTTTTATAATTTTAATGAGACTTGTAAGCAACTTAAGTTGCTTTAATATTTTATAAAAAAAGAATCCTCTCCAAAGTGAATTGAAGAGGATTTCCAAATCCTTAACATAGTTAATAAAAATCCTTAAACGATTAAGAGCTTGTTGGGGAATTAGATTTTGAGATAAAAATGTTCATTTTTTGATGAAACGATGCGAAAAAATAGGAACATAGTCTGCGCTATTTGACTTTT
>JALZVK010000174.1 GCA_023301005.1 Saprospiraceae bacterium
GTAAAGCCATTTTTAACAAAAAAAGGAAATAAGGCGATAGCCGAAAATGGAACTTCGGTATATTACAAACAAGCTAAAGAAGTTGGAACTTCTCTTCAACCTGATGGCGCTTGTGCGTTTATGACTAAAAATGAATTAGGTATGGCGAAATGCGGAATTGAAGAAGCCTACCTTGCAGGTGAAATTGATTGGAAAAAACCTATCTCTTGTCACCTTTATCCGATTAGAGTTAAAAAAGATGAGAGATTACTTTTCGAAGCATTGAATTATGATAGATGGGATATTTGCTCCGCAGCTTGTGATTTAGGTAAAAAAGAACAAGTGGCTGTTTATCAATTTTTAAAAGAACCTATTATTAGAAAATATGGAGAGGATTTTTACGATGAACTAGATGCTGCTGCGCAGCATTTGAAAAAAGAAGAGTAGGGTCTTTCATTTTTATTTTCTCTATCCCAACATTTATCATTCTTCTCACGTAAAAACTTGATATAATCTCCCTCTAATCAAGTAATTAGCGATTAAAAATTCTTTTTATATTAATTACGAAAGAACTAGCTTTTTTTGATTTTAAGACGTAAAGATTATACCTTTGTGGAGATTTTTTCTGACCTGCTCATTTTGGTAAATTTTGCCAAATCCATTTCAGATTAAAATCTATATACTGACTTGATTGTCAGCGCATTATACATGTAATATAAAATATTCTATTTAAGTAACACAACTCAAATTTAAATTACGAGATGGCTGTAATTGGAAAAATTAGAAGAAACAATTGGTTATTGATAGCCTTAATTGGGCTTGGACTGTTAGCATTTATCCTTATGGACTCCATGTCAGGAGACAGAAGTATTGGTGCTACAAGTGGAAATACTATTGGAAATATAGCTGGAAATAAGATTAGCTATTCGGAATTCAATAGAATGTACGAAGTAAGAAGTAAGAATTTTGAAAGTAATGATAGTTACGGTCAAAGATCTTCTTTGTGGGAGTATTTAGTCGAAAAATCAATCATCCAAAATGAAGCAGATGCTTTAGGTTTAGGAGTAAGTACTCAAGAATTGAAAGACTTACAATTTGGTTCACCTGCTAACTTAAGCCCATTGATGGCTTCAAGATTTCCAGCAGGCGGAGGAGCTAATCAATTCAATCCTAATCCACAACCTGATATGGAAAGAATTATGCAATTCAAAACTGCAATAGATGAAGGTACTAACTTAACGCCTGATTTTATTGATTTTTGGAGAATGCACGAAGGAGAGGTTCGTAAAGATAGAATCCAAAGAAAGTTAAACAACTTAGTATCTAAGTCAATGTTTACTCCAAGTTGGATGGTTGAAAAAGCTTACTCTGAGCAGAATCAACGAATTACATTTAATTATGTAAAAATTCCTTTCGATAATGTTGCCGATAGTGAAGTAACTCTTACGGATGCTGATTTGACATCTTACCTTACTACTAATGCCGCAAAATATTCTCAAGATGAAGAAACAAGAAAAATTGGATATGTCACTATTGATGTAGTTGCATCTAGTGCTGATTCTACTCAAATTCGAGGTGATGTTGCTAAATTAGGTGAGCAATTCGCAACAGCTACAGATGCTACTTCTTTTGTTGAAAGATATAATGGTCAATCAAATCCTCAATGGTTAACTGTTGATGAATTAGGTGACGATGTTAAAAATCAAGCTTTTAGTCAAGCTGTAGGAAGTACAGTTGGACCTTACTTAGAAGGAAAAGCTTATACAGTTGCAAAAATTGTTGATAGAAGAGTTCTTCCTGATTCTGCTAAATGTAGACACATACTTATTAGTGACCCTATGATGCAGAGAGGTACGAAACCTGTAGAAGGTCAATATGTAGCTTGGGAAAAAACTGCAGATAGTTTGAAAGTATTATTAGAATCAGGTCAAGCTAACTTTGATAGTTTAGCTGCTAAATTCAGTACTGATGGTGGAAGTAAAGATAAAGGAGGATTTTATGATTGGGCTGGTGTTAATCAATATGTACCTGAATTTAATGATATGGTATTCTTCAAAGGAGACCTTAAAAAATTATATGCTGTAAGAACTGATTTTGGAGTACACTTAATAGAACCATTAGGTAGAAAAAATATCAATAATACTGAAAGAGTAAGAGTTTCTTATGTTAGAAAAAATATCAAACCTTCTAAGACAACTACAAGAACTGCTTATACTAAAGCAACTGAGCTTATTAGAAATAATAGTTCTTTAGATGCATTAAAAGCTGCTGCTGAAGCCAATCCTGCTTTACAATATAATACTACTAATCCTGTTACTACAAATGATCATAACCTATTACAATTAGGTGCTACTGAAGAATCTAGAAAGATGGTAAAATTTGCTTTCGAAAATAGTATTGGAGAAGTTTCTTCTGATGTGTACCGTTTTCAAGATCAAGTTGATTTTTATGATAATAAATATGTAGTAAGTGCAGTAGAATCTGTTCAAGGTGCAGGCAAACCTTCTATTGATAATGTGAGAGATATGATTACTCCGATAGTTAGAAATATGAAAAAAGGAGAAATCATCAAAGGAAAAATCAATACACAGGATTTGTTTTCTATAGCAAATACTTTTGAGTCTCAAGTAGATACTGCTTCTAATGTAAGCTTTAGCAATCCTAATGTTCCAGGTTTGGGACAAGAAGCTAAAGTTGTTGCAGCTGCATTTAAGATTAATCAAAATGCTGTTTCTCAACCAGTCATTGGTGAAAATGGCGTATATATTGTACAAACAACTTCAAAACCAGATTCACCTGCTCCTTCTAATCTTGGAGCAATTCGAAATACAATTAGTCAACCTTCAAAAAATCAGGTTGCTACAGGTATGATTCAATCTATGAAGAAGAATGCTAATATCGAAGATAAAAGATCTAGCTTTTTCTAGATTTTAATAAAAAAAATAACAGGTTATAACAATAAATTATAACCTGTTATTTTTTTCTTTTTATATTTACACTCCGAAAATTTAAATCTCTACATATTACTTCCCTTTTCCGTTTTCTAAGTAATTTCTTCCAAAACTCGATTCAAACACTATACATATTTTTTTTTGCATAATTATTGCATATAATATAATACATATAATTAATCTTAATTTGATTAATTCCGTATATAGTTTTCGATCCTTATTATTTAACTTATAAACCCATTCTAATTATGAATATTGCAGTCGTTGGAACTGGTTATGTTGGTTTAGTTTCAGGAACTTGTTTTGCTGAAACAGGAAATAATGTAATCTGCGTTGATATTGACGCTAAAAAAGTGGAAAAGATGCGTAATGGCGAGATTCCAATTTATGAACCAGGCTTAGATTTATTATTCGAGAGAAACACTAAACAAGGCAGACTTAGCTTTACTACTGATTTGAAAAAAGCTATTGACCATGCTGAAGTTGTATTTTTAGCTTTACCAACTCCTCCTGGTGAGGACGGTTCTGCTGATTTATCTTATATCTTAGGTGTAGCAACTCAATTATCTACAATGCTTACTAGCTATAAAGTGATTGTAGATAAAAGTACAGTACCTGTAGGTACTTCAGAAAAAGTACATGCTGCTATTGCTAAAGGATGTGACGAGTCTCTTTTTGATGTAGTTTCTAATCCTGAATTTTTAAGAGAAGGAGTTGCTGTTGATGATTTCTTAAAACCTGATAGAGTTGTTATCGGTACAAGTTCTCAAAAAGCTCAGGACGTAATGCGTCAATTATACGAACCATTTGTTCGTCAAGGAAATCCTATTTATTTCATGGATGAGCGTTCTGCTGAAATGACTAAATATGCAGCTAACTCATACTTAGCTACTCGTATTTCTTTCATGAATGAGATTGCTAACCTTTGTGAGAAGACAGGTGCAAATGTAGATAATGTAAGAAAAGGAATGGGTAGTGATAATAGAATTGGAAAACGATTCTTATTCCCAGGAGTAGGTTATGGTGGAAGTTGTTTCCCTAAAGATGTACAAGCTTTAGCTAAAACAGCTAACCAACATGATTATGAATTCAAAATTTTGAATTCTGTAATGAATGTAAATCGTTTACAAAAAGATATTTTAGCTGAAAAAATTATCAAACATTTTGGAGGTGATTTAACTGGAAAAACTATCGCAGTTTGGGGTTTAGCTTTTAAACCAAATACTGATGATATCAGAGAAGCACCTGCATTATATATTATCAATGATTTATTGAAAGCTGGTGCTAAAATCGTTGCTTATGATCCAGAAGCAATGGAAAATGTAAGTGCTGAGTATAACGGTCAAGTTACTATGGCTGATGATCAATATACTTGTATTGAAGGTGCTGATGCTTTAGCAATCATTACTGAATGGTCTGTTTTCCGTGCTCCTAATTTTGATAGAGTAACTGAAGCTTTAAATAATAAAATTATCTTCGACGGAAGAAATTTATATGATTTAGACAAAATGGAACAACTAGGATTCCACTACGAAAGTATTGGTAGAAATATTGTAGGAGCGAAAGTTACTGCAAGCTAGTATTCTTTTTTTCAAAAATATAAAGACCGTAATTCTATTCATTAGAATTGCGGTTTTTTTGTTTTCTCTTCTTATGTCCGACTACTTAAAATGTCACCTCTTTTCCATTTATCAAAATTAACTTCTTTCTATTCTGTAATCTATTCATTATTTTTCCGTTCTGTTTTAAATAAGTAAATAACAAAACCAAAAATCATGAATCGTATTTTATTCTCTTTACTATTATTAGCATTTCTTTCTAGCTGTAGTGATATTGAAAATGTAGAAGTTAAAGAAGGCAATGTTGTCACCGAATCCTACGACCGCCGAAAATCTGATTTTGCGAAACAAGGTACTTACAAACGTTTTTCCCCTGAAGGAAAATTACTTGAACAATCCGAATATGATAATAATTTACTTCATGGTAAGCAATCATTTTTTTATCCAAATGGTCAAGTTCTAGAATCAGTACATTATACTAACGGAACTCATAACGGAACATATCAAACTTTTTTTGAAAATGGAAAAGTCGAACTAGAAGGTCAATATGCAAATGGAGCATTAGAAGGAGAATTTAAAGTCCATTACGAATCAGGTCAAGTCAAAGAAATTTTGACTTATAAAAACAATGAAGAAGTTGGTGCATTTAAGGAATACCATGACAATGGAAATATAAAAACTGAAGGTGCTTATAATGGTGCTGACCCTGATACTAATATTGCCGTCGAACATGGTGAATTAAAAAAGTACGATGAAAAGGGAGAACATTACCAAACTATGGATTGTACCAACGGACGTTGTATCACGACATGGAAAAAAGAAGGTGTCGAAATTAACGTTGAGTAAAGTTTAGAAATCTAAATATTGAGTCAAAACAAATCAATAAAAATGAAAAAAATATTACCCTTTTTTATTCTTCTATTTTTTGCTTTTGGAAATACGAATGCACAAATTGGCGGTGATCATATTTATGAATTTCTCAACCTTTCCAATTCTGCGAGAGTAACTGGTTTAGGTGGTAATCTGATTACAGTAAAAGACGATGATGTCTCTCTTGCTTATTCCAATCCTTCGTTGCTCAATGAAAAAATGCACAAAGGTTTATCTTTTAATTATAATTTTCATTTGGCTGATATTAGTAATGGATATTTCGGATATGCGCATCAGATCGATAAATGGAACGCAACTGTTCATGGTGGTATTCAATATATCAATTATGGTACTTTCGACTTAACGGATGATATTGGAAATACTATGGGAACATTTAAAGCATCCGAATATGCTTTGACTTTTGGAGCAGGAAAACAATTATATGATAAACTCTCTGTAGGTGCTAATTTAAAATTAATCACTTCACAATTTGAGTCTTATAATTCGTTAGGAGTTGCTACAGATATTGCTGCATATTATAGTGATACATCAGGTCAATTTGGACTGACATTAGTTTTTAAAAATATAGGAACTCAATTGACTGCTTACCAAGATGGCAATAGAGAACCGCTTCCTTTTGATATTCAATTCGGTATCTCTAAAAGGTTAGCTCACTTGCCTTTTCGCTTTTCTATTATTGGACATAATTTACATCGTTGGAATATTACTTTTGACGATCCTAATTCAGTAGAATCTGTTTTTCTAATTGGCGATGGTGCTCAAAATTCTGATAATGAATTTAGAGATCGAGTCGATAACTTATTCCGCCATATTATTTTTAATGGGGAATTTTTATTTGGAAAAGGAGAAATTATGCGCCTGCGATTAGGCTATAACCACTTTATGAGAAGAGAACTTTCAGTTACTAATTTTAGAAGTCGTTCTGGTTTCTCATTTGGCTTAGGTATAAAGTTGCGTCGATTCAGATATGAATATGGAAGAGGTTATTATCACTTTGCAGGTGGGTTGAATCATTTGTCTATTTCCACTCGGTTGAGTGAGTTTAGGAGGTAAGGGATTTAAATAAGATAGAGATGTAAGTGTATTGTTATGTATAGATGCAAATTGTACATCATCAAAAAAAGAATCGCTATTGAAATTAAAAGATAAAATACAAATTTGTGAAAGACTGATTGATTTACCAGATAAAGAAGTAATTAATTATTTTGAAAGAGGATTTAAATATAAAATTATTTTCTCTGAAAAAATTGAACATCAGAGAAAACAGATCGGACAAAAATGGAAAGAGCAATTTCCTAATCATCAAATAGCCATTCATACTTTTGAACCTGAAATAAATATTGTTAAACTGATTACTGATAAAGAAATTGAAAAGCACCAATATTTTTTTGAGCAATGTGCAAAAGATTATAGAAAGTTATCAACAAAATTAATAAATCAATTAGCCGAAAAAATTGGGATAGAAATAGATTCTAAATACCCAATGAAAACACTAAATTCATCTGCCCAAACTGGTTACGAACAGATGGGAAATATAGGTGATTGGAAATATTTTTTCCATGGAATTCATTTGTGCTTTTAAAAATTTAAAAACAGAACAATATATAGAAACACCTTTGTCTTATGGCTTAGAATTTGGTGAACTTGACCCATATTTCTTCTCTAAATTCATTAATTCTACAAATGAATATAAACCGTTACCTCTTTTTATTTATGATGATTATTGGGATGGCAAAAGAATTTTAAACAAAATGGTCGAGTTAGATAAATTCGAAATAATAAATTCTAATTTTTCAAATGAAACAGGAGTTGTAGTTAAGGATAGAGTTAAAATTAAAGTTGATACTTACTCTAAAAGTGAACTTCTTCCAAATGAAGAAATAAACTTTAAAATGAAGAAACAAATAACATTTTGGGAAAGATTAAAAATGAAAATAAAAAGAAGATGAATATAAAGCAATACATAACATCATCAACTCCAACTCACACCTCCCACCCATACTTCACCCAATCCTCCTCATAATCAATATCCGAAAGCTTAGGCAATAAATAACATTCCTTACCCAATTCCTTCATCCGTGAAAGCGTTGTTGCAAAAACAGATTCCGTACTCCATTCTATATTTTCAAAAACAGAAGGTTCAAATTTATTCATTCCCAACAAGTAATATCCACCATCAAAAGTAGGTCCTACTACAAACGGAACTTCCTTTAATTTCTCCAAAGCCAATTCTACAATCTCAGGAGTCAACGAAGCACAATCACTTCCTACAATGATAACTCTATCTGTTGCTTCCAACGATTCTTTAAAAGCAGTAGACATTCGATCTCCTAAGTCGCCATTGGTTTGATTTTTTTTAATAAATAAATCAGACGACCAGTCGTCGTTCTCTTCAATAAAAGAACTGTAATATAAAAATCGCTTGGCATCAACTGCACAAGCGACTTCACGAGTATGTCCTAAAAGGGCTTTGTATATTTTCAATGCTTGGTCATCACCTACAGTAGCAGCCAACCGAGTTTTCACTTTTCCCTTTTCAATATTTTTTATGAAAATAATTATTCCGCTCATTTCTATTCTTTTTCTTTCTTTTTCTTTTTTTCCTTGTCTTCTTTTCTTACTTCAGTTCCTTCTTCTAATTTCCTAGAGATAGCAGAGTAAGGACCTTCTACTATTTCATCACCTTCTTCCAATCCTTCCAAGATTTGAATATACTCATCATCTTGAACGCCTGTTTTCACTTTTACCATTTTTACAGTATCAGCTGACATC
This sequence comes from Saprospiraceae bacterium, assembly GCA_023301005.1. Classification (GTDB taxonomy): domain Bacteria; phylum Bacteroidota; class Bacteroidia; order Chitinophagales; family Saprospiraceae; genus CAJQQY01. The sequence continues at coordinate 8,153 of JALZVK010000174.1, forward strand.
ACAAATACTACTTCATTGATTGCGACATCTTCTTTCTTTTCATCTTCATCATCTGATTTCTCTTCACGAGTAGTAACTGACTGAATAGGAATACTAAGAATATCCTTTTGTGTCTCGGTATTAATATCTACCGATGCAGACATTCCAGGACGGAAAGGATAAGTTTTTCCTTTTTGAATTAAGTCTTGATAGGAAGTTGGGTCAATTCTAATTTTGATTACAAAGTTAGTTACTGCATCAGAATTCAAAGAAACGGACGATCCTGTATTACTTGCAGAGCTTGCAATTTCTGTAACTTTCCCTTTGAATTTTCTATCCAAATATGCATCCACTTCTATATCAACATCATCACCAACCGATACTCTTAATACATCATTTTCACTAACATCAACTTGAACTTCCATAGAATTCAAATTGGCAATTCGCATAATTTCAGTTCCTGACATTTGAGCTGTACCTACAACTCGCTCTCCTTTTTCTACATTTAAAACAGAAATAATTCCGCTCGTACGAGCGTAGATAGTTGTTCTATTTAAATTTGTCTGCATCTCTTTCAAACTCGCTTCCGAACTTTTTACTGAAAACTCAGATGCTTTTACACCTTGTCGAGCTGATTCTAAATTAGCATCAGCAGTTTTGACATTAGCATTAGAAGAGCGAAGGTTGGCTTCCAATTGTTGAAGATTCGCTTGGGAGTTTTCAAAGTCAGCTTGGGAGATAACTCCTTCTTTATGTAATTCAACATTTCGATTATGAATATTTCTTTGATTCTCAACTTGAGTGAGCATCTGTTCGACTTGAGCTTTGGCTTGTATCAGTTGCGCTTCACTTCTCGCAACACCTGATCTAGAATTAGCAACTTGCGCCTTGCTACTATTGACTGTTGCTTCTCCTCTCTCTACCATCGACTTATAAGTATCAGGGTCAACCTTACATAACAATTTACCCGCAACTACCGAGTCGCCTTCTTCCACATAAAGTTCCACAATCTCACCTGAGACATCAGAACTAATTTTCACTTCTGTTTCTGGGAAAATCTTTCCACTTGCTCCGACCATTTCTTTGATGGTTCGCTTCGCTACTTTTTCAGTTGTAACTTGTAAGCCTTCAGGCTTATTTTGTTTTTTCATCCAAAAAAAACCTAGCAATACTACGATTGCAAATAATAAGAAAAAAATTAATTTGTTATTTCGCATGGTTTTGAATTAGTCTCTTTTTTTAAAATAAGAATTATAAATATTCGTGGCACAGTTAAAAACTGTGCTACGAGTTTTATAAAATATATTTACTTCAATCCTAAAGTTTTGCCTTGATAAAAATCTAATACTTTTAATTTGAAAAGATAATCATATTTCGCAATAATCAAATCAATTTCTGCTTGATCCAAGTTGTTTCTTGAAGTAGCATATTCAAAAGTATTAATTGTTCCTAATTGGAATTGCTTTTCAGAATTTTCAAAAGCAGCACTAGAAGCTTGCTGTGTAATTTCAGCAGCTTGAAGCGTACGCTTCGCAGTACGTGCATTTGCGATAGCAGTTTGAATATCATTTTTCAAATTCTGCTTATTGATTTCTGCGGTGTATTGTGCATTAACCATATTCAACTCTGCTCGTTCTATATTAATCAAATTTTGATGATTACTATATATAGGTACATTTAAACTCAATCCTATATTTTGTCCAAAGTTTTCATTCAATTGATTAAAATAAGGATTGTCTTCAAGTCCAGGAATAGTTTGTGGAAGTATTAATGTAATTGGTGTAGGTGGATTTCCATCAATAAAAGCAGGTTGACTTACATTAATAATCTCAAAAGTCCCATCTAATCTCCTAGCTCTCGTAGAAAAATTAGTACTCAATCCCCCGAATGCAGTTAACCTCGGAAGCCTTCCTGAATTAGCAATACTTTTTCCAAGTTCCGCACTCTTATATCTATTTTCATCAGCTCTTACAAATGGTTGATTAGAAAGTGACGTTTTATATAATTCATCCAAAGCTAAAACATCTGGATTTTCACTACTATCAATGATAACGTTTTGAGGTTTCTCCAATTTAATATCAGTACCTGGATCTAACTGTAATAAGTTTTTCAAATTTAACAACCCAGTAGTTACCGCATTCTCTTGACCGATGATGGCTTGTTCATTTCGAGCGATAGTTGCTAGTATTTCAAGTCTATCATTTTTAGGTCGAGCACCTGCTTGAATTAATTTATCAACTTGTTCCAATTGACTTTCTGAAAGTACTCGCCTCTTGATAGCTGCCGCTAATTGTTCTTCTGCAAATAATACATTCAAGTAGGATTGTGCAATTAGAAGACTTATATCATTTTTGGTTTGCGCCAAATCTTCTCTGGCAGCAAGTACATCATATTGAGATTGCTTGATAGAATTTCGAATACGATTACCATTATAAACAGTAACTCCTGCATTCACTCCAAAACTATTTGCTCCAATCGAAAGAGAATTAAACTCATTAGATACAGGGTCAATCGTTCGACCAAATTGGTATCCCGCAGAACCCGATGCACTTAAATTAGGAAGGCGAGACATCCTATTTCCTTTTAAATTTAATTCATTGGTTTGGACACCTAATGCTGCTCTTTGGATATTGATATTTTCTTCAAGCGCATATCGAACACATTTTTCAAGCGACCAAGTCTCTTGAGCAATAGCTCCACTACTTATCAAAAAACAAGCGAAAAAGGTTAAGGTTAAATTTTTAAACATGGCTATTTCTTTATTTAGAAAATTGAGGATTGCAAATCTGTTTTCTTCCTACAAAATTAATTATACAATGATAAAACTGGCATTTTATAACGACTAATTATTTATATCAAAGTTGTATTAAGAGGGATGAATAGATTAAAAAAGAATACATAATGCGGCAAGCCGCAGTTAATAATTAAAAATGAAAGAATTAATAATTGTCTTCTAACTTCTAACTCAAAAATTTATTTTCTTTTGAACTCATTACAAGCATAGATGAAATATTAAAAATTATCACCATGCGACACAAAGGAATTAAATACACAATCCACCAAAGACTTATTTATTCATATTGTCAAAATAAAAATATATAATTTGTAAAATTCACTTCAAGACCGCTAACAAAAAGCGAGACCTTGTTTTTATAAAGCAACCAAATGGAAAACAACAATTGGTCATTTATTTTAAAAGAAAAAATAAAATAGACTTGTTATTTAGGTGTTGAAACAAGTCAGATATTTTGAAAAATAAAGTTTGCGAATGCAACCATGTTTTCAAATTACGGGGATGATGTGAATGAACATCTCCCCTACTTTTTGAATATCGAATATTCGATTTCATATCAACACTTTATAAAAAAAAATTGGCTAAGGAGGCTAAAACTACCTCAATAAACCAAGTTTGATTTTGGCTTAACAACTCAAATCTAAAGCAACTAAAACTATTTTAACACCTGCTCCAGTTTTGAAGGTTTTTCCTTCGGAACTGGAGCTTTTATTTATAGCCTTCATCACAAATAGTTAGTATTTATCCAGTATTGATAGTATTTATTCAACATCCTATTCATTCAATAAAAAAATCCTCCAAAAGACTTTTTACATTATTATTAAAAAATTGACTTTCTCAGTCAACTATTTTATTAGTAAAAGCGTTATATTTGCACTTACATAAGTCTTTAGAATCAATCTAAATAAAGAAATCAAACAATGGATAAAAAATTAATTTACCTTGATAATAATGCAACAACCCCTTGTGACCCTAGAGTTGTGGATACAATGTTGCCATTCTTTTATCAATACCCAGGAAATGCAGCAAGTCGTAATCACCCTTTTGGTTGGAAAGCAGAAGAGGCTGTAGACTATGCAAGAGAGCAAATTGCTAATCTTATTAGCGTTGACCAAAAAGAAATTATATTCACTTCAGGAGCTACTGAAGGAAACAACCTTGCATTGAAAGGTGTTTTCGAAATGTATAAAAGAAAAGGTAATCATATCATTACCGCTAAGACAGAACATAAGGCTGTTTTAGATGCTTGTCAAAAAATAGAGAAGATGGGTGGTGAGGTAACTTACCTTGATGTGAACCGACAAGGTTTGGTAGATGTAAATGAATTAGAAGCAGCTATCAAAGAAAATACAATCTTAGTTTCTATCATGTGGGCAAATAATGAAACTGGAACTATTCAGCCAATGAAAGAAATCGGAGCAGTATGTGAGAAGCATGGTGTTTTATTTATGAGTGATGCCACTCAGGCTGTTGGAAAAATTCCAGTTAACCCTAAAGAGGTTGGTGTTCATTTAATGTCATTTACTGCTCATAAAATGTATGGACCTAAAGGTGTAGGAGCATTGTTCGTAAATAGAAAAAATCCAAGAGTAAAAGTTACTGCTCAATTAGACGGTGGTGGACATGAGCGTGGAATGCGTTCTGGAACATTGAATGTTCCCGGTATCGTTGGATTTGGAAAAGCATGTGAAATTGCTCAAAAAGAAATGGCTCAAGATGCGGAACGATTAAGTAAACTAAGAGATAAGTTGGAAACTACTTTAATGGGACAATTGGAAGAATGTGAAGTGAACGGAAGTGTAGAACACAGAATGCCACATGTTTCTAATATTTCATTTAAGCATGTAGAGGGAGAAGGATTGATGATGACATTTAATCAACAGATGGCAGTTTCTTCAGGTTCTGCTTGTACTTCTGCTTCATTGGAACCATCTTATGTTTTGATTGCTTTAGGATTGGGTGATGATTTAGCACACTCTTCTATTCGATTTAGTTTAGGTCGATTTACTACTGAAGAAGATATTGACCACGCTATCGTAGCAATGAAAAAAGGAGTTGATCACATGCGTGATTTAAGTCCGATTTGGGAAATGTTCAAAGAAGGTGTTGACCTTGATAAGGTTGAATGGTCTGAGCACTAATAACTTGTTTATTGAAATTATTAGAAAGTTATTTTTTCTAAGATTTCAAAAAACTAGCACGTAACTTTCCTTTCAGTCAGTTACTTAGCTAATTTTTTAAAATAAAAATAACTTTCTAATAATTTAGTTTTAAAATAAAATTCGCAAACTTTTAAATAAAAATAAAATGGCTTATTCTGAAAAATTACTCGAACACTTCAAGCACCCTAAAAATGTAGGGACTTTAGATAAAAGCAAAAAAAATGTAGGAACTGGTTTAGTAGGTGCGCCTGAGTGTGGTGACGTAATGCGATTACAAATCGAAGTGGATGATGCAACAGGAACTATCAAAGATGCTAAGTTCAAAACTTTCGGTTGCGGTTCAGCAATTGCTTCTTCTTCTTTAGCTACAGAATGGTTAAAAGGAAAAACTGTTGACCAAGCTTTGGAAATTGATAACATGGCAATCGTTGAGGAGTTAGCTTTACCTCCAGTAAAAATACATTGCTCTGTTTTGGCAGAGGATGCAATTAAAAGTGCCATCAAAGATTACCGTGTGAAAAACGGAATCGATACTCCTGCGGAGGAAAATGCGCACTAATTAATTTATAGATTAATTATTTGAATTATGGTTTTTATAGCAGAAAGTGCAAAGTCAAAAGCAATCGAATTAATGAAAGAGGAAAATCTTTCAGAAGAATATTTTATTCGAGTATCGGTAGTGAGTGGTGGTTGTTCAGGTCTTTCTTATAAGATGGATTTTGATAATGAATCACAACCTAATGATCAAGTATTTGAAGATAACGGAATGAAAATCGTTACGGACTTGAAAAGCTTCTTGTACCTTTGCAATACAACATTAGAATTTTCAGGTGGATTAAATGGAAAAGGATTTTATTTTAATAATCCTAATGCAGCAAGAGAGTGTGGATGTGGAGAGAGTTTTGCCGTTTAATTTATTTTAAAAAAAATATAGATGAGCGTAGCGAATTAATTTTTGCTGCGCTTTTTTTTTGATAGCGTATAATGGGAACACGGATGACACGGATTTGAACGGATTGAATACGGATTTTTTTCTACTAACTTATTTGGTTTTCTCTTCTGAGTAGCTAGATTTTTTTTATAAAAAAAACAGTAAGGTTAGAGAAAAACAATCCATGTTAATCCGTTCAAATCCGTGTCATCCGTGTTCCCATCATGTTTCATCAATTTTTATCTCTTTAACAACATGCAACAACCTACCATTTTTTCGTTTGATATAAAGAAGTTATTTTCATTATTATATGTTAAAGAATCTACTATCTATTGGTCTACTATTTTTGTCGGTTGTGCTGTTTGCACAAAACGATGAATTATCCAATTGGAAGACACAAGTCGTTGTCTTTCAAGGAGATAGCATACAATTAGATAGTTTAACCATCATTCCTGAGAGTGTTGAAATTTTAAATAAAAAAAATACGCAAGCACTCGATACCAGTTTTTATTTCATAAAAAATGCTTCTCTTTTTTTTAAAAATAAAAATAGCACGACTAGTGCTAACACCCTTGCGGGCGATTCTTTAATTGTAAAATATAGGACACTCCCCTACTCTTTACATCAAACTTTTACTAACCTCGATACCACTCTCATCAAACGTAAAAGCAACGGAACTTATATCGGAGTTGATTATAGTCCTTTCGAACAAAAGAGAGGTTTGCTCGATCACAAAGGATTGGATTATAATGGAAGTTTTGCCAGAGGAATTTCATTTGGAAATAATCAAAGTCTAGTACTCAATAGTAGTTTTAATTTGCAACTTGCAGGAGACTTAGGTGATGATATAGAAATACTCGCTGCCATTTCTGATAATAGTATTCCACTCCAACCTGAAGGGAACACTCAACAACTTCAAGAGTTCGATAAAATATTTATTCAACTCAAAAGAAAAAATCATCAACTCACCGCAGGTGATTACGAACTCCTTCGACCGAATAGTTATTTTATGAATTACTATAAAAAACTACAAGGTGTAACTTACTCTAATGAGATAGATTTATTTAAATCAGGAAGTTTAAAATCGCAATTGAGCGCAGCTATCGCCCGAGGGAAATATGCTCGTAACAATATAATTGCATTAGAAGGAAATCAAGGTCCTTACCGATTGGAAGGTGCTGAAGGTGAACGTTTTATCATTGTGCAATCAGGAACGGAGAAGGTTTATATTGATGGACAATTGATGACAAGAGGTTTGGAAAATGATTATGTGATTGACTACAATAGAGGCGATGTTACATTTACCAATAAAAGATTAATAACAAAAGATTCTCGTATCGTCATCGACTTTGAATATTCAGATCAAAATTATACTCGAAGTATGATGGCGTTGAATACGGAGTATAATCAAAAAAATCTACGAGTCAATTTTAATTTCTTTAATGAGCAAGATGGAAAAAATTCAACTGGACTGAATGAATTGACAACTGAACAAAAACAATTCATCTCTGATCAAGGTGATCAATTAGACTTGTCTTTCTTTGATGGAGTGGAAACACTTGACGGAGGTTTTGATGCTTCACGAATTATGTATGCTGAAATTGATACAACTTTCTTCGTTAATAACATTGCTGTTACGGATACGATTGTTGTTTACTCTATCAATCCTGAAATCGCTCTTCATGTTGCTCGATTTTCAGAAGTTGGTTTGGGAAATGGTAATTATGTAATTGATACCGAAAATGCAATCAATGGAAGAGTGTATAAATGGGTCGCACCTGATTCAATTACAGGAATTCCGCAAGGTCGCTTCGAACCTTTGATTCGTTTAGTCGCTCCGCAAAAATTACAATTGATGACTTTGGGTGCGGAATATCAGTTGAATAAAAACTCAAGTATTTTCGCAGAAATTGGAGTAAGTAATAGAGATTTAAATCGATTTTCAGATATTGATAGTGGTGATGATAGAGGGATTTCTTTTTTTACAAATTATAAAAATGAAAAAGAATTTGGGAAAAAGGAAAAAGGTTGGAAGCTACTGACTGATTTAAAGTATGAAATGATACAAAAGGATTTTAATCCTTTAAATCCTTATCGGTCTGCGGAGTTTACGAGAGATTGGAATTTGGTTGCTAACTCCAAAGACAAACGTACCGAAAATATCGGTACAGGTGGTTTGACTTTAAAAAATAAAAACACAAGTCTTACTTATGAGTTTTCAGGATTCCTTCGAGATTCAGTTTATACAGGTGCAAAACATTTTTCAAAACTTCGTCATTCTAAAAATGGATTTAATGTTTTGGCAGAAGGGAATTTTTTAACTTCAGAAGATTTAATTGATAGAGGAAATTTCTCTCGACCTAAAATTGACATTTCTCAAACTTTTAAAAAACTAGGAGATTGGACGGTAGGTGCTTACGGAGAACGTGAAAAAAATGTACGTAAAGACATTGTTACAGATACCCTGAACCGAACCAGTTTTCACTACGATTTATATCGAGTATATTTAAAAAGTCCTGAACAAGATAAACTCAATTTCGGAGTCAACTATACGCAACGACAAGATTTTTTTCCAGTTCTATCTGACTTCGAAAAGAATACAACTGCGAATGAATTGAATCTTAATGGAAACTGGAAGCAATCTAAAAACTCTCGTTTAGGTTGGAATATGACTTATCGAGAATTAATCATCAATGACTCCACCTTGACGGATCAAGATCCTCAACAAACTTATTTAGGAAGAGTCGATTATTCGCTTCGGTTATTTAAAAATTTGGTTCGTTCCAGTACAACTTATGATATTGGTTCGGGACAAGAACGTAAAATCGAATTTGTATATGAACCTGTCAACGATCCTAATTTAGGTGCATATATTTGGAATGATTATAACGGAGATGGTGAGCAGCAAAATAACGAATTTGAAATTGCAGTCTTTCCACAAGACACGATGTATATTAGAATTCCTTTGTACTCTGATTTATTTATCCGAACCAATAATGTACAGTTTAATCAAAGCTTACAATTCAATCCTAATTATTTTAAGAACAAATGGTTTAAAGAAAAAGGAATCAAAAATATATTGAGTCGATTCGGTACAAGTTCTACTTTTAGAATTAGTCGGAAGACGAGAGAGATTCCTGAAGTGTCACAATGGAATCCTTTCCAATTGGATATTCCTGACGAAGGTTTAGTTACACTAAATGCGATTATCAATAATACGATTTTCTTTAATCAGCGAGATCCAAAATTTAGGATGCAAGTCAATTTTACGAATAACAATAATCGATTTGTATTGACAACTGGTTTTGAAAATAGAAAAGTTGATAGACGATCTATCCAAAGTTTTTGGAATATCAAAAAACCATTTGACTTCGAATTAATAGTATCAGATGAGCGGAGTGGTTACGATTCTGAATTTTTTAATAATCGAGATTATGATATTGATGGCTATGCTATTTCTCCTCGATTCACTTATCGGATTTCTAAAAACTTTAGAACTCAACTTTCTTACGAATATAAAGATCGTGTAAATGTATTGTTAGAAGGTGCTGGTGAAACTGCAACTTTCCATGACTTTAGCTTTGAAGCGAAATATGTTCGTACTTCTAAATCTCGACTTTTACTTAACCTTTCTTTTATCGACATCGCTTATGATGGTGTTCGTAATACGCCTGTGGAATTTGCTATCCTAGAGAGTTTACAAAATGGAAAAAACTATTTATGGAACTTTACTTTGGAGCGTCGAATTGCTCAAAATATTGATTTGATCCTCGCCTATGATGGAAGGAGAAGAGGGGAAGCAAATACTATACATACGGGACGGGCGCAGGTACGAGCTACCTTTTAATATTTTTTTCACCGCAGAGTTAAGTAGCTAGCCATAAGAAACCACGTTTTATAAGAATATCTTTTTCCGATACCTGCCTGCCGGCAGGCAGGTTTTCCTTTAAAAAATAATTCCGTACAAA
>JALZVK010000175.1 GCA_023301005.1 Saprospiraceae bacterium
TCACTACCCGTTGGGGTAGCTCCGTTTTTTATACCTCGATTAAACAAAAAAATAGCCTCGGTCAAAATACCTGATTACTTTTGTCCAAGTACTTAAAAAATAAAAGAAAAGTCATTTCCATTCGGGAATGGCTTTTTTTATTTTAACTAATGATAGATTCTATCCTGTGTCAAAATAAATTTTTAGATTAATCTAAAAATTTATTTACTTTTGTATAAACAATCAAATTAAATGAAGATTTCCAAAACAGAAGAAAATTATTTAAAAGCCATTTTTTCAATAACAGAAAAGAATCAACCTTCTGCAAGCACTAATGCTATTTCAAAAAAAATGAAAACAAGCGCAGCTTCTGTAACCGATATGGTCAAACGATTAGCAAAGAAAAAACTAGTCATCCATGAAAGTCATAAAGGTGTACATCTGACCAAAGCAGGAAATCAAATAGCAACAATGCTAGTTCGAAAGCATCGCCTTTGGGAAGTGTTTTTAGTAGAGAAATTAAATTTCCTATGGGATGAAGTGCATGACATTGCAGAGGAATTAGAACATATTGATTCTGATGAATTGATGATAAGGTTAGATGATTTTTTAGGAAATCCAAAGTTTGATCCACATGGCGATCCGATACCTGATGCGAATGGAGAATTTGCAACTCGTCAACAAGTCGCCTTGAATGAATTGAAAGTAGGAGAGGAAGGAATCGTAGTTGGAGTGAGAGAATCTTCTACACCATTTTTACAATATCTTGATCAGTTGGGAGTAGGTTTAGGAGTGAAAGTAAAAGTTGTAGAAAAATATGAATACGATAACTCTATAAAAATAATTTTAAATAAAACTAAAGAAATGGTCATTACTGGTAAAGTGTGTCAGAGCCTTTTTTTACAAAAAAAATAAAAAATAAATTTTTCAAAATGAGGAGATTACAAATAATACTTTGTTGTTTAATTTTTCCAATATTATTATCAGCAGCAGAAAATCCAAAAATTGTAGCAACCGCTTCAATGATTTCTGACATCGCTCAAAATATTGTAGGAGACAAATTCGAAGTAACGACTATCGTTCCTATCGGCAAAGATCCACACAAATATGAACCGACTCCAGGCGATGCTACTATGGTAGCAAATGCTGGTGTGATTCTAAAAAATGATTTGACTTTCGAAGGTTGGTTATTGAAGTTGATTGAAAATTCTGGTACAAAAGCCAACGTCGTAAAAGTTACGGAAGGTGTAAATGTCATAGAGAGTTTGGCTTATGCCAACTCCGCAGATCCACATGCGTGGATGGATGCAGCGAATGGAATCATCTATGCTGAAAATGTAAAAAATGCCATGTCAATTTACGACCCTGCGAATAAAGATTTTTATGAAAAGAACTTTATCGCCTACCGTGAAAAATTACAAGGACTTGATAATTACATCAAAGGAGAAATCAGTAAGATACCTGAATCGCAGAGAATATTAATTACCTCTCACGATGCATTTCAATACTACGGGAGAAAATATGGAATTCGTTTAGAGTCAATTTTGGGAACATCAACAGATGCTCAAGCGCAATCTGCTGACATCGTAAAGTTGGATAGAATCATCAAAGATTCTAAAGTGCCAGCAGTATTTATCGAATCCACAGTCAATCCAAAAATGCTACAAGAGTTAGCCAACTCTAATGATATTACCATCGGAGGTTCGTTATATTCTGATTCCATCGGTAGCAAAGATAGCGACGCACCAACCTACTATGATATGCTAAAATATAATACCGATGTCATCGTAAAAGCATTGTCGAGAAAGGTCGAAGCTAAAGTAGAAGCAGCAACTTCAAAAAGTAATAATGGATTGTTGTATGGAATTTTAGGTGTATTATTTTTAGGTGCATTTTTCTTTGTCTATAAAAAAATGAGTTAAGAGGATTTTAAGAATAATGACTTATGGAAAATAGAATCTCAGTCAAAGGTCTTTCCGTTTCTTACGAAAGAAAAAGAGTACTGACCAATATCTTTTTGGAAGTGGAAGTAGGAAATATATATGGAGTCGTTGGTCCTAACGGAGCAGGGAAATCCACATTGTTCAAAGCGATGCTCGGACTCATCGAAACCAATACAGGTTCCGTACTCATCAATGGAAAAGACATTAAGTCGCAGCGAAAAGAAGTCGTTTATGTTCCTCAAAAGAATGATGTCGATTGGACTTTTCCAGCTACTGTTTTTGATATAGTGTTGATGGGCAGGTATCCGCACCTTACAATTTTTCAACGGCTAGGAAAGAAAGATAAAGCAATGGCGATGGATGCGCTCGAAGAAGTTGGAATGACTGCTTTTAGAGATAGACAAATTGGAGAGCTTTCAGGAGGTCAACAGCAACGTGTTTTTTTAGCAAGAGCACTTTGCCAAGAGGCAGATATTTTCTTTTTGGATGAACCGTTTGTAGGAGTTGATATGACAACGGAAGATAAAATTATTCAAATTTTAAAACGATTAGCTGCCGAAGGCAAAACACTTTTGGTTGTTCATCATGATCTTTCTACGGTAGAAAATTATTTTGATAAAGTTATTTTATTGAATCAAAGATTAATCGCCTACGGCGATACGACGAGTACTTTTACGAAGGAAAATATTGCGAAGGCGTATGGTGGACAGTTGCCTATTTTGCATAAGACTGGTATGATTGAGGATAAGTAAGGAAGTCATTTGAAAAAGTGAAAAAGGATTTGATAAGTATGTCTCTTTTAAAAACGGGATGACGAATTATCTTTATTACGATTTAACTGAACATTCAAATTATGAAGTTTGACGAATTATCTTGTTTTACTCTTTAGTTTTACTTACTTCGTAAGTGTATTGTTTTTTATAAATAGGAAATCCAAACCTTCAGAATGAAGATTTGGATTTCTCATTTTAATATAAATACAAGAACATTCGTCAAACTTCTAAATTCGAATGCTCGAATGTTCCCTTGTTCAGTTAAATCGTAATAAAGACAACTCGTCAAAACTTCATAATTCTCAAATCCTTGTTCCCTTTTTCCCTTTTTCAAATCATTCCCGAACACCCATTTCCAAAAGCCTCAAACTCCGTGAAGCAGTATCCATTTCCGCTTCAACTCCAATCGGAATAGTAATGTTATTTTTAATATGTCCAAATGACAAACCATAGATAATAGGCATATCCAAATGCCCCAATCTATCCTCAAACATTTCCATCAAACTCAAAGAACGATCCCCTTCCTTCGCCTGACAACCCGCAAAAACACCCAAGGCAATTCCAGCCGCTTTATCCAAATCAGAACTTTGTAAAAGCTGTGTTAGCATTCTATCAATGCGATAAGGTTTCTCTCCAATGTCTTCAATAAAAACAATTTTGTTTTTGACCTTCCATTTAAAATCAGTACCAGCCATCGCAGATAGTAAACTCAAATTTCCGCCAGTCAATTCTCCTTTTGCCTTGCCCGATTTTATAACTTTAGTGCGATAAGAAATATCTTCGATGGTATCATTGTCGTCAGCATACTCAATAGTATAAGGCATTGTAGGATTCATCAAAACACCTTTGATATGCCTAATCGTATAGTCCGTCCAAGTCGAAGCAGCAACAGGTCCATGAAAACCAATCAATCCAGATTTTTGATAAATCGCCAAAAGCAGCGCAGTAATATCACTATAACCAATCAATGCTTTTGGATTTTTTCGAATGAGTTTATAATTGATATTTGGTAAAATACGCCCTACGCCATAACCTCCACGAATACACCAAATTCCATCGACTTCATCATCTGCAAACATATCATGCAAGTCTTCGAGTCGTTGCTCGTCCGTACCTGCGAGGTAACCGTTGATAGCATTGATATGCTTTCCAAGTTTTACTTTAAATCCTAAATCTTGAATATTTTTTTTAGCCAAAAGTAGCTTCGCTTCCGTAATAGAACTACTTGGCGTAATCAATCCAATAGTGTCTCCTGGAGTCAATTGTTTCGGTTTTATACATTTTTTCATAAACTCATTTGAATTATTTCCGTAAAAGAAAGGAGGAACTGTTGAACCTGCTAAACCTATAAAAATATTTTTATTAAATTGCCTTCGGTTCATTATTATGATATTTCTTTTTAAGAAAAGTGAGCAGAGATAAGAGAAAAGAGACATAAATAATTCAAGTCTCTTTTTTCTCATCTTTTTTCCCTCTTCTAAATAAAATAAATTTTAAAAAAATTGTTTTTGTATGAACAAAGATATGTTTTCTAAAAAAGATTTAGAGCAAATTGCTGCAAAAGGAATCAGCATAGAAAAATTAGCTCAACAAATTAAAAATTTTGAAGAAGGTTTTCCATTTATGGAATTGTCAAAAGCTGCGACTATCGGTGATGGCGTTTTGCGATTCAATGAAAAAGATGCAGATGATTTGGTGAAATTATATGAAAGTGAAATGCCTAATAATCAAATCTATAAATTTGTTCCAGCGTCAGGAGCAGCAAGTCGAATGTTCAAATCGCTTTTTGCTTTTATGGAAAAATATGATGGTTCAGAACAAGCGAAAAAAGATTTTGAATCTGACGATTCATTTGGTTCTATTTTTAATTTTTTTAAAAATATAAAACAGTTTGCGTTTTACGAAGATTTAAAAAATGCGATCTCAAAGAGTGGTGGAAATATAGATGACTTAATCAATAAAAAAGAGTACGGGCAAGTGATTCGATATTTATTAACCTCGGCAGGATTGAATTATGGAAGTTTGCCAAAAGGGCTTTTGGAATTTCATCAATACCAAAATGCAACTCGTACACCGCTCGAAGAACACTTGGTAGAAGGTGCAAATTACTGCCGTGATAAAGATGGAATAGTCGATATTCATTTTACCGTTTCGCCAGAGCATAAAGCATTGTTTCGACAAAAAGTAAAAGAGGCAGGGCAACCTTTCGCTAATGAATATCAAACTTATTTTAATGCGTATTTTTCTGAACAACAATCTTATACCGATACGATTGCAGTTGATTTAAATAATCAACCATTCCGAAAAGACGATGGAAATATATTGTTTCGCCCTGCGGGGCATGGCGCATTATTGGAAAATTTAAATACCATTGATGCCGATATTGTATTTATAAAAAACATCGACAACGTTGTTCCTGACAACATGAAGGCAACTACTTACCGCTATAAAAAATTACTTGCAGGAGTATTGTTACAATATCAAAAACGGATATTCGATTATTTGAAAAAACTCGAAAAAGTAGAAAACGTTTCTGAAACATTAGTGAATGAAGTTGCAGATTTTTTACAAAAAGATTTGTCTAATGATTTTACTTCTCGATTTAGTAGAATGCATATTCGGGAGCGAGCGAATTTTTTAATACAAAAATTAAATCGCCCAATCAGAGTTTGTGGAATGGTTAAAAATGAAGGCGAACCTGGCGGTGGCCCTTTTTGGTCAAAAAATGCTGACCATACTTTTTCATTACAAATAGTAGAGAGTTCTCAAATCAATAAAGAGGATGCTGGTCAAGCGGAGATTTTACAAAAAAGTTCTCACTTCAATCCTGTTGATTTGATTTGTGGATTAAAAGATTACAATGGAAATAAATTTAATCTTTTAGAATTCCGAGATCCACAAACTGGTTTTGTAACAATGAAATCAAAAGATGGTCGTGAACTCAAAGCGCAAGAATTACCTGGACTTTGGAATGGTGCTATGGCGGATTGGAATACGATTTTTGTGGAGGTGCCGATTGAGACTTTTAATCCTGTGAAGATTGTAAATGATTTGTTGCGACCGCAGCATCAAGGGTAAGTATTTCGTAACCGCCAACTTCAGTTGGCAGGTTGT
>JALZVK010000176.1 GCA_023301005.1 Saprospiraceae bacterium
GGATTTGAGAAGTATGAAGTTTGACGAGTTGACTTATTTTACGATTTATCAGAACATTCGAACATTCGATTTTAGAAGTATGTCAAAGTAACTTGAGCTACTTTATTTTACTTTTACTTACTTCGTAAGTGTATTGTTTTTTTTTTATAAATAAGAAACCCAAATCTTCGTAAAGGAAATTTGGACTTCTCACTAAATCAGAATTCAATAATAATCGACAACACTTCACACTTCTCAAATCCGTCTTCCCTTAGCGCAGCGTTCCCTTTTTCAAAATCCATTTCTCATTAAAAATCAAATCCCCGTAGGACAACCAAACTCCCGCCCACTAGGATTTCTCCCTTTATATCTCCTCGGATTTTTTCCAAAAAAACTATAAGACAAAGTTACTCCAGCAGAATAATACCAATCATTTTTCAAACTATTTCCACGTTGAGCACCAGTTTCAACGATAACAGGTTCGCCAGTTTCATTTAGTTCACCTTGGCGATTTCCGAGAGCAGCAGCAAGTGTTCCATTACCAGCCAACAACTCATTATAATTTACATACGAACCACTTACATCATCCAGATAATCTGTAAACGTTTTTCGTAAACCAATATCAAATCCTAAATTAATTCGTTCCGTAATTCTATACCTCGCTCCTACTCCAAGCGGAATTGAAATTTGAGTTAAACGATATTTTTCATCAAAACCAGTAAGACCTTGCCCCTCCGTTCCAAGTGGTTGCAACTCAATTAATTGACCTGCAAAATTAGCTTCTGGATTAAAATGAAACAATGCAACTCCTCCATATACATAAGGTTTTAATCGAGCAGCAGTAGAATTATTTCCCAAAGGATTAAATTCTCCAACAGCAGCCAACTCAACTATCGTAGATTGAAAACTTAAATTTCGAGATTGTAGAGATGCGAGTTCAGCATCGGCATCATTACCTGAGATTTTTCCATAAGTGAAATTAACTCGACCTGCAATAAACCGATTCATATCGACTCGACCAAAGACGCTAAGGGCAGCATGATTTTTACCCGTACTTAGAGTGTTCGTATTTGGAGTCAAATCTCCTGTATAACCAGTTGCTCCGAATTGTAAACCAAATTCGGCATCTTGAGCAGAAATAATAAAAGGTAACATTGCAGCGAGGCACATTAATAGGTAACGATTCATAATATATTTTTTAAAATTGTAAAAGGTATTAATTAGTGAATCGTAAATGTTGCTGCTTATAGAATTGAAATTTTAAATGGATAAATAAAAAAAGGTAATTAAAGAAGTATGAAATATATTGAGTTGACTTAACGCATCACATTTTTAATAAATTGTTTTTTTAGAAAAAAATTCAAAGAATACACTTAGTTTTTTTATGTTTGAGGTCTAATTGACAAAATATTTAAAAAATTAAAATGGAAGATTTACTTCAAAATTTAGGAACCTTATTAATGCTTGTATTATTACAAGCCGTTTTGGGTTTTGACAACTTACTTTATATATCTCTAGAATCTAAAAATGCACCCGAAGAAAAAAGAAGTTATGTACGAAAAGTAGGAATTACTTTAGCTATCTTTTTAAGAATTGCATTGTTATTTGTTCTGATTAGATTGATTAGCATATTTCAAGATGAATTATTTACGATTCATCTAGGAGAATTTTTTCATGGAAAATTCAATGGGCATAGCTTGATTGTTTTGGCAGGTGGAATTTTTATTATCTATACTGCTATCAAAGAGATTTGGCATATGATCGCATTTGAAGATGCTGAAGATGGGAACAAACCTTCCCGACAAAAATCTACAGGGCAAGTTATTTTTATGATTGTAGTGATGAATATCGTTTTCTCATTTGATTCGATATTAAGTGCGATGGCTTTGACAGATGTATTTTGGGTGATGGCTTTGGCAATTGGAATTGGTGGAGTTTTGATGATTGTTTTGGCTGATACGATTTCTAACTTTTTAGCTAAAAATAGAATGTACGAAGTGTTAGGATTATTTATTCTATTCCTTGTAGGAATCATGTTAGTGACTGAAGGTGGGCATTTGGCGCATATCAGTTTGTTCGGTGAAGAAATTGTTCAGATGAGTAAATCAACATTCTACTTTATATTAGTGATTTTGATTTTGACAGATGTTGCTCAAGGTCGCTATCAAAAGAATTTGATTAAAGCTCAAGAGCAAGCAAATAAAAATAAAGCCTAATAAAGTGATGAATGATGAACTACGATTGATAGTTTGTTACTCTTAGTTCAACGCTCATCACGAATATAATGCCTTCATCTTTTAAAAGATGTGGGCATTATCTTTTTTTAAAAGTATAGACATTATTATAAAAGTCTCAACATGAAAAAAGCAATTCAAGTATTCAATATCATTGCACTTATCGTAACTGTATATGTAAATTTCCTTTCCAACAGTTTACCTATTAATGGAAAAACGCCAGGACAATTATCAGATGAACTTCCTAACCTATTCGTACCGGCAGGACTAACTTTTTCAATTTGGGGAATTATCTATTTATTTCTTTTTGGATTTGTAATCTACCAAGCTGCGGAATTATTTAATTCGGAACCAAAAGGTAATGCTTGGTTTTCTAAAATAGGTGTACTTTTTATTTTGACATGTATGACTAATATCGGTTGGATATTCGCTTGGCATTATCAATATATTCTTCTATCCGTATTTATCATGTTAGCTTTTTTGGGCGTGTTGATTCTAATTTATCAGCGACTAGGCATAGGAAGAGTTTTAGTTTCTACTAAAGTCAAATGGTTTGTGCATGTTCCTTTCAGTATTTATTTAGGATGGATTTCGGTAGCGACTATTGCAAATATTACGGCTTACTTAGTAAGTATAGGTTGGGATGGATTTGGTATTGCTGAAGAGTATTGGGCAATTTTCTTAATTATAGTTGCTTCTTATTTGGGTCAAAAATTAATCAATACTAGAGAAGATATTGCTTTTGGTTTAGTTATCGTTTGGGGATTGACTGGAATATTTATTAAACAAAATGCGCTATCCTCAACTTATAATAATACTGCTATTGCTGCACTCGTTGGAATTGTATTAGTATTGTTATATTTATTCCCTGCGATATATCGAAAAGTAAAACCAGCTTAAAAAAATACTTATTCTCTCTGTGAACCTCTGTGGAAACCTCTGTGGAAACCTCTGTGAATCTCTGTGAAATAGCCAAACAAGAAAGGTTGTTTCACAGAGTTCCACAGAGACTTCAGAGAGTTTCACAGAGGTACTCTATTCTTAGAGTTTCTTTATTTTAAATAAAAAAATCCTACAACTAAAATCATACAACCGATGGGCAAAAAATTAAAATCCAAACAAATATTTAAATCTACTTGTAACGAAGATGGTGAGATTATCGAAAACGAATTGACTAAAACAATTCACTATGATGAGTTGGGAAATGTCATTGGCGAAGAAGTTTTTGAAGAGGGCGAACTTGCTATCTTAATTGAAAACACTTACGTAGGAGCATTGTTACAAAAAACTCAACAAACAGATTACATCAATCAAATTCAACAAATCTGGGAATACAAATTCGATGATCAAAATCGTAAAATAGAAAAGCAAGAACATTTCCATACAGGCGGATTCACTCCTACCAAATATGAATATGATGACAACGGTAATCTTATAAATGAATATACACTAGATGATGAGAATGAAGTAGATACTAAAATCACTTACCAATTTGATGATAAAAACAATCTACTTCAAAAAACTGAATTTGACAATTACGACTTCGCAAACCCTTGGATTTCAACGAGTTATAAATATAATGATAACAATAATGTGATTCGTAAAGATGAAGTTTTCGCTGACCAACCACCTCGAACTTCTACTTTCGAATATGATGAAAATGGAGAAGTGAGTGATGCGATGGTTTTTTATACAGATGATGAAGATGTTTTAGTGAAACAAAAAACTTTAGTAGACGACGATGGGAATATAGTTGGTATGCAGATGTCTTACCCTAAACAAAATTTAGTTAGAAAAGCATTTATCAAAAAAAATGAAAAGGATAAAATCATTGAAGAGGAAATTTTAGTCAACGATAATTTTAATTCTTCAACTAAAATTGAATACAATAAAAATGGTCATATCGTCGAAGAGAAATATCTAAATGTTGTCGGCAATGGAGAATATAATCAATGGTCTGCTCAGACTTTTGAATTGGAATATTGGGATGGAAAAGAGGAGGAATAATTGAACAAGGGAAAACGGATTTGAGAAGTTTGAAGTTTGACGAATAACTTTGATAATGCTTGAATTTTAAATCATACAAGATGATTCGTAGTACTTCAAACTTCTCAAATCCGTCTTCCCTTAGCGCAGCGTTCCCTTATTCTCTTCTCTTCCCTTTTCACACAAAATCGATGTCCAAATAAAATCGTCAAAAATAAAAATCACAAATGCCATCCTACCTAGAAAAAAATGCCCTTTATCCTCAACTAATCAATTCCTCTCCTTCCGCTAACTTAGGAATGATAGTCGTGATTCCTTGCTATGACGAAACTGAATTAATCAAAAGTTTAGAAAGTTTAAAAGATTGCGATGCTCCGACTTGCGATACGGAAGTCATTGTTATAATTAACGATGGCGAACATTCTGACGAAGCTATAATTGCTCAAAATCAAAGAACCTTTGAAGAAGCAACTGCCTGGAGCTTAACTCACTCAACAATACATTTACATTTTCATATTATTTATAAAAGTGGTTTAAGAAAGAAAATTGCAGGAGTTGGTACTGCTCGAAAAATTGGAATGGATGAGGCCGTTCGGCGTTTAGAATCTGTGGACAAATCTGACGGAGCAATTCTTTGTTATGACGCAGATAGTCTTTGTGAGAAAAATTATTTACAAGTTTTAGAAAATCATTTTTCCCAAAATCAAAAAACTCAAGCTTGCGGAATTTATTTTGAACATCCACTCGAAGGTTCAGAATATGAACCTGAGGTATATGAAGCTATCACTAAATACGAATTGCATTTAAGATATTATATCCACGCTCAAGCTTATGCAGGATTTCCGTATGCTTATCAAACGATAGGTTCGAGTATGGCAGTTCGTTGTGATGCTTATCAGCAGCAAAGTGGAATGAATAAAAGAAAGGCTGGTGAAGATTTTTATTTCCTACATAAGTTTACTGCGGTGAATGGTTTTTCTTTAGTCAAAAATACGAAGGTCATCCCCTCGCCTCGTCGTTCTCATCGAGTTCCTTTTGGTACGGGAAAGGCGGTCAACGATATTTTACAACAAGACAATTCCGTAGAATATTTTACTTATAATTTTAAAATATTTGAAGACCTCAAACCTTTTTTAGAGGTCGCTCCAAATTTACTTTTATTTAAAAAAGAACAATTGGAAATGATGAAACAACATTTGCCTGAATCTATTTTGACTTTTTTAAATGATAATAATTTTGATGCGAAACTCGCTGAAATCCAAGCAAATACAACTGTTCCTATTACTTTTGGGCAGCGGTTCTTTCGATGGTTTAATGCTTTCTTTTTGATGAAGTTTGTACATTTTGCAAGAGATAATTATTATCCAAATGTACGGGTGGAAGATGCTGCAATTGATTTGTTACAAAAACATCATTTTAAAGATATGAAAGGAGCGAGTGCGAAGGAGTTGTTGTTGGAATTTAGGAAGAAAGATCAGTCGGTGTTTTTTTAAATTGAAAATTGAAAATGAAAAATTGAAAATTGTCGAGTTGATTTTGAATATTCTAATTTGTTGTTAATTTTTAAATTTTGAGCGAGTGAAAAAAAAATTGGTTCTTAGACAAATACTGTAAACTCTAATAACTTAAGTTTTATTTTTACCACATAGGTACATAGAACACATAGTTTTTCTTATTTTTTCGGAGAAAAAACGCTATGTGTTCTATGTACCTATGTGGTGAAAATCGGATTGAGTATCACTCTTACTAAATGTGTCTAAGAGACAAAAAATTTAAATCATAAATCTGTCCTATCAAAACTTAGAAGGATTTATGATGTATGATTTAAGAACTTTGATTTAAGATTTATCAAAACCATTAAATAAGTCGATTCGATAATTTTCAATTTT
>JALZVK010000177.1 GCA_023301005.1 Saprospiraceae bacterium
TAAGTTTTCATCGCACCGTCTTTCAAGACGGTGAGTAATGACATAAAATTTGGCTTTAGCCATACATAGATTTAATGTATGGCTAAAGCCTTTTTTCTTTTATTATATTCTCCACGTTAAAACATGGAGCCATGATTTCTATAAATTTTGATATTCATTATCAATGAAGTTAGTCTACTCATTAAGTAGCAAAAACTATATCACCTACTCAACTATACTATAAAATCACATCTTCCGTCGAATAAATCCCACATCTTCTCCATATTAAGAAACCTATAACATTTTCTAATTCACTTTTTAAATTATCTTTGCGTACTTGTAAAAATTAAGTCATGGAACATGAATCTTAATTTTACGTTTTTAAATAAAAAAATAGAGTCCAAAAGGACTCCTGATAATTTACAAACCAAATAAGTAGAGAACTGTGAGTATTTTAATTTTTTTCGTCCTTTCATATTTATTGACCTGTTTTACACTTCAAAAACTTTTTGAAAAATCAGGTGTCGATTCCAAAAAAGCATGGATACCGGGAACCAACTTTGTTGAGTGGTGTAAGATCGTAGGTCGCAAACCATCACATGCACTTTGGATGTTATTTCCAATCGTTAATTTTTTCATTTGGGCAGGACTATGTGTTGATATGGTTCGGTCATTTGGAAAGCATGATTTAGGAACTTCAGCATGGGCAGTTATTTTTGCGCCATTTGCTTTTTGGAGAATTGGTAACGACAACAATTCCAAATATGTAGGTCCTGTGTTAGAAATGGAAAAGAAATATTTCAATGATATTCAAACTGCCATCGAAAGCAACGACCAATACAAACTCAAAAAACTAAAAGCCAAAAATCCATATAAAAAATCAGCAGGAAGAGAGTGGGTGGAAGCAATTGTATTTGCTGTTTTTGCAGCGGCATTTATTCGAATGTTTTTGATAGAAGCTTATGTGATTCCAACTCCTTCGATGGAAGGTTCTTTATTGGTAGGTGATTTTATGTTTGTAAGTAAAGCGCATTATGGAATCCGAACACCTATGACGGTGGCGATGATTCCGCTTTTACATAATACGATTCCATATCTTAATTCGGAGTCTTATTTGAAAACTCCAAGTTTAGGTTATCATCGTTTGCCTGCTATTTCTAATATCAAAAATAACGACCCGATTGTATTTAATTACCCTGAAGGTGATAGCGTATATGTTACGCCGAATCGGATTTGGAGTGTAGAAGATAAAAGAAGAAAAACTTATGTGGCGAATGAAGTGAAAGGTAGAAAATTAAGAGTTCGTCCAATTGATAAAAGAGATCATTATATCAAAAGATGTATCGGTATCCCTGGTGATAAAATGGAAATTAAGGATCGCCAAGTTTATATCAATGATCAACCTTTACAACATTCTACCAATGTTCAATTTCAATATACAGTTACTGGAGTTGAAAGTTTGAATATTCCTAAGTTAGAAGATATTGGAGTGACTGCTTATCCTACAGTCGGAGATATTCGAAGAAATGGGAATGGATATTTGATGCATTTAAGCGAAGCTCAAAAAAATAAAGTCAAAGAGTATTATCCAAATGCTTCGGTAAATGTTGTCGAGCATCGTCCTGATTTAAAAAATCCAAATGCTACACTTTTCCCTCATGATATACGTAATTTTCCAGATTGGACTTTGGATGATTTTGGACCAATCGTAATTCCAAAAGCAGGAGTAACTGTTCCGCTTAAAAAAGAAACGATTGCTCTTTACCGTCGTATTATTCGCAATTATGAAAAGAATACGTTGGAAGAAAAGAATGGTAAATTTATCATCAATGGACAAGAAGCAATTGAATATACATTCCAACAAGATTACTATTGGGGCATGGGAGATAATCGACATGCTTCTGAGGATTGTAGATACTTCGGTTTTATTCCTGAAAATCATATTGTAGGAAAACCATTATTCATTTGGTTCTCTACTTTAAATGGAAATATGGGGAATGGAATTAACTGGGGACGATTGTTTTCAGGAGCGTATAAAATGTAGAATTTATTTTATTTAAATATAAGGAGGAGCTTCATTTTGCATTTAGTAAAATGAAGCTTTTTTATTTTACATATTTTCAATTTACGTTTACTAAACCTTGAAGGTTTAGTAAACGTGGATGCTATCACAAAAGTCGCTAGCTTTTTTTTAACGAAAAATTATAAAGGTGCATCGCGCTGCACATCTTAAATAATTTTTTCCCTCCTCATCAAGACATTTTCATTCAACTACTTCATAAGTATTAAGGTTTTCCTTACTTTTATCAAAACAATCTCAATTAAAGAATTAAAGATATGCTAGACAGTCTCGTTAAATTTTTCCAAAGTATCTTCTCCTTCCTATCTGGAGGAAGTAATAAAAAAGATACGACCACTACAGCACCAACCTCAACGACTAAACCCGTTCCACCTCCCGAGGTAATTCCAGTAACAGAAGAAGAACTTCCTGAGATAGAAGAAGTCGAACCTCAAGATGGTTCCGATATTCCTGTAGAAGAGGAACAAGAGGAAATTGTACTCATCAATGCAGAAGTAGAGGAACTTCCTATAGAAGAACCTACAACACCTTATGGTAATAACAATACTTCTACAAATGAAAATCCTGTAGAAAATCCTACTCCAAAACATGAACCTAAATACCTTTGGATTTTAGATAATGGTCATGGAAAAAATACAAAAGGAAAACGTTCGCCAAAATGGTCAGATGGAAAACAGCTGCTTGAATATGAATTCAATCGAGCAATAGTTAAAAAAATAATTGAGTCATTAGAGAAGGAAGGCGTCAAATATCACAACCTCGTACCTGAGGAAAATGTAGGTAATATTTTAAAAACAAGAGTCGCTCGTGCGAATGCTTTAAAAGTAAAATCTGACTTGCCTTCTGTTTACGTTTCTATTCATGCTAATGCAGGTCCTGAAAATCAAGCAGGCGGTTGGTCGTCTGCAAAAGGTATTGAAACTTGGTATTATCGAACAAGTTTGAATGGTAGAAAAATTGCTAAGATTTTTCAAAAACATCTTATTGCAAAAACGGATTGGGTGAATCGTGATGTACGAACAGGTATGAATTTTTATGTACTCAAACATACTGCTATGCCTGCTGTCCTTACTGAAAATGGATTCTTTAATCATAAAACTGAAGGTCGTCAACTACTCTCTGAAGAGACTCGACAATTGATTGCGGATGCTCATGTAGATGCTATTATGGAAATTGAGAAATATGGATTCATAGGATTTAGAGGGTAATAATGAGTCTTTTTTTCTCTACATCTTGAAATTTAAATACATTGCGACTACGCTGTAGTCATTCTATTTATTGAAGTTGTTTTTAAAAAAACGAAATACCAAAATACAAAACCAAACATGCGAAAAACTATAATTTTACTTACGTGTATCTTTTGTTATAAGATTGTACTAGCACAATTACCTGTCACCAACATTTATGTTTTTGATATGAAACAAGAGAGCGACAGCTCTTTTATTTTTACCAATCCAAAATTCTTAACTGGGTTCAACTCTGATGGTTATAACAATCAACCTGCATTTTTTTCCAATGATGAAATTTATTTTACAAGCGGAGAAGCATCTGGAGCAACACCTACAAATATTTATGCTTTAGATTTAAAAAATAGAACCAAAACTCAAGTCACTCGATCCGAGGATAAAGAATACTCTCCTACGTCACTCATTGCACCTTTTTATTTTAGTTGTATTCGACAAGAAGCAGATGGAAAAAATACGCAGCGACTTTGGGTCTTTCCAAAAGATCGTTCTTCCAAAGGCGAACCAATTTTCCCCGACGCTACAGGTATCGGATATCATTGTTGGTTAAATGAGGAAGAGGTTGCTCTTTTTGTTGTGGGTGAACCTCATAAATTAGCTATCGGTAATACTTCTGATAAATCTCTTGAGGTACTAACTTCTAACATAGGAAGAAGTATGAATCTTTTGTCTAATGGAAATTTGGCTTATGTACACAAAGCAACTGAAACGAATTGGACGATTAAAGAATTGGATCTAGAATCTCGTCGAAGTACTACGATAGTAAGTACGGTAACTGAAAGTGAAGATTTTGTAGTGTTGCCTAATAATACTTTCCTTATGGCTCAAGGTAGTAAACTCTATAAATACCGATCTGGCTATGATACGAAATGGTTTATGGTTGCTGATTTTTCAAAACAAGGGATAAAACATATTACTCGTATTGCGGTAAGTGAGGGAAGAATTGCATTGGTTGATATTAAGTAGTAACCATCAACTTCAGTTGGTAGGTTGTTCCAAAGTCGTTGTTCAAATAACTTTAGGAATGATTAAAAAATAACTTGTAACACTTTTCGATTTATTATAAATTATTCTTTAGTCATTCCTTAAATATAACTATCTTCTATTTTATAACAACCTGCCAACTGAAGTTGGCGGTTACGATTTCGTGCTAAATCGTTATATAAAAAAATATAAAAATGAAAAAAGCAATATTCTTACTTCTACTTTTTATCACTCCATTTCTAGCTTTTTCTCAATCAAAAAGAGCTTATCAAAAAGCAATCAAAAAACATCGAAAGCATTATAAAAAAGAATTCTTAGAAGAAAAGCGTTCTCCTTTTTATAGCAACAAAGAAGGCTTAAAAGATATTCGTTTTTTCAAACCTGATAGAGCATATAAATTAGTCGCAGACTTTAGAAGAACTTCCGAAGCAAAACCGTTTAAGATGTCAACCTATAGTGGCATCACTAAAGATTATGTTTTATATGGAATTGCTACAGTTATGATGAATGGAAAAAAATTAGACATTAATGTTTACCAAAGTTTAATGCTTCGAGAGACTGACGAATACAAAGATTATTTATTTATTCCTTTCAAAGATATTACTAATGATGACATCACTTATGGCGGTGGTCGATATATCGACATCAGCGTAAATGATATTAAAAATGAAAAAGTAGCCATCGACTTTAATAGATCTTATAATCCTTGGTGTGCATTTAGTGATGGTTATAATTGTCCTGTTCCTCCTATCGAAAATCATTTTGACATAGCCATCAATGCAGGTGAAAAAATGTACGCAGGAAAACATTAGTAATAAAAAATCAAACAGAAAATAACACAAATCAAGGTTTCCATGTTACTTTACATCTGTAGTCGGTACTATGTTTGTAACATGGAAATCTTGATGTATTATATTAAGTAGTTATACAATATCAATTTTAATAAAAGCTTTAAATATGTTTTGGAAAAAAAAGCCTAAATATCAAACTCCTCAAATAACTGATCAAAATTTCAATGAATTAGTTGCGGAATCTGAGATTCCAGTACTTTTAGATTTTTATGCTAATTGGTGTGGACCATGTAAAATCATAGGCCCAATCATAGATGAACTTGCTGAAGAGTACGAAGGGAAAGCTCTAGTTGCTAAAGTCAATACAGAAGTAAATCCTCAACTCAGCCAATATTTTAAAATCAAATCCATTCCTACTCTTATGGTTATCAATAAAGGTACAATGGTTGAACGTTTTCAAGGATTAGTTCCTAAACCTAACTTAGAAGAAATATTGGACGAGTATATTAATCAACAACCACCGATTTCTCCAACACCTCCTACTCCATGATGATCATCGATCAAATGAATAGAGAGGTCAATATTTCAATACCTCCAAAAAGAATTATATCCTTAGTTCCATCGCAAACTGAATTGTTATTTTATTTAGGATTAGAAAAGGAAGTGGTTGGTATCACTAAATTTTGTGTGCATCCACACGTTCAATTCAAAGCAAAACCAAGAGTCGGAGGAACTAAGCAATATAATTTTGAAAAAATAAAATCCCTTCAACCTGATTTGATTATTGGTAACAAAGAAGAAAATGACCAAACTCAAATCGAACAACTCGCCAACGATTATCCTATTTGGATGAGCGACATCAAAACTTTGGAAGATGCTTTAGATATGATCTACGAAATTGGAAAATTAGTAGGTAAACTTCCAAAGGCAAAATTGCTTATCGAAAAAATCATTCTTACCTTTTCCTTTTTAGAAAAAAATATAAACGACTCGAAGAGTCGAATCCAAGTCGCTTACTTTATTTGGAAAAATCCGACGATGGTTGCAGCTAGTCAAACTTTTATTCATGAGATGTTGCAATTGGCAGGTTTTGATAATATATTTGGTCTTCAAAGTCGGTACCCTGAAATCACTGATGAGGAATTGAAAACTGCGCAACCTGATGTGATTTTATTATCTTCCGAGCCCTTTCCTTTTAAACAAAAGCACGTAAATGAAATACAATCCATCTGCCCTAATTCCGTTATAAAATTAGTGGATGGTGAATTATTTTCATGGTACGGAAATCGCTTATTATTAGCGGCACCTTATTTTATGGAACTTAGGAAAGAGTTGAGTTGAGTTGAAAAATAGGTTTAAAACTTAGCTAAAATTTAGCTCTTCTTTAATAGATAAAATACAACTTCACATAATTATCTTTGTAATAAAATAATAATCAATGAAATATCTTTTTACATTTTTGTTGCTCTTTTTATCCTTGTCGATTTTTTCTCAAAATCAAACATCTGACCTTCGTTATATTCCAAATCAAATAATTATTCAATTGGAAAAAGGAAGTGATGCTACTGCTTTTTTTAAAAAAATAAAAAATGAACAGACGGAGTCTGACATCGTTTTTCAAAAAGAAAAACAATTCTCCAAGATGCTTAATTTATTTTTATTAAAAACAGAAGAAGACATTGAAAATGTAGAAGCATTGTTACAAGCAATCAGAAAACATCCTGAAGTCAAATTAGTAGGACAGAATTTTCAAGTTCCACAAAGAGATTTGACGCCAAACGATCCTCAATATACTAGCCAATGGGATATGGAAAGAATCAATGCTCCTGCGGTTTGGGAAACGACAACTGGTGGTGTAACTCCACTTGGAGATACGATTGTAGTAGCGATGATGGAAAGTGGCGACTGGCGACATGAAGACCTTATCGACAACCTTTGGATCAATTGGGATGAGATAAATAATGACGGAATCGACAATGATGGAAATGGATATATCGACGATTATTTTGGATGGAATGTAATTGACTCTACTGATATAATTGGTGCTGACGGTCTAGGTCATGGAATTCGAGTAGGAGGAATTATCGGCGCTACAGGTAATAATGAAATTGGAGTTTCGGGTGTCAACTGGAATGTAAAAATCATGTGGGTTCATAACAATCTTTTCTTTGATAAAATTGTCGAAGGTTACGAATACGTTTACCAAACTCGAAAATTATACAATGATACGAATGGCGATAAAGGTGCATTTGTAGTAGCTACCAATTCTTCTTTTGGAGTGTCTGGAAATAATCCTACTTACCCTGATGGATTGCAAATAGACGACAATGTTTTCTTTCCGCTTTGGTGTGAGATGTATAATACGATGGGACAAGAGGGAGTACTTAATGTAGGGTCAACTGCCAATTCTGTTTTCGATGTAGATGAGATAGGCGACATTCCTTCCATCTGTCCGACTGATCATTTAATAGTTGCAGCCGAAAGTAATCAAGCAGATTTATTGTCTTCAGCTTTTGGAAAAACCTTAGTTGACATATCTGCACCAGGTGATGGTTCGCCATCAACTTTTAACAATGATATGTATAATTCTATAGGTGGAACTTCTGCCGCTGCTCCACATATTACTGGCGGAATAGCATTGTTATATAGTTTGCCTTGCGAAAAATTAGCTTTGGCGCACAAACTAGATCCTGCGGCTACTGCTCTAATTATGAAAGATTTTATTTTAGATGGAGCCGATCAATTGGAGGACCATACTGGCAAAGTATCATCAGGTGGAAGATTAAATTTAGAAAGAAGTATGGAGTTGGTTAATGAATATTGTGGAAGCTCAATTGGCATTTTAAATATTGATAAACTAACACCTAATCCAACTGTTAATTATATCGACATTGATTTTACACCTAACGAATTTGGGATGTATCAAGTTGAGGTTTTTAATTCTATTGGTCAACGAATGTTGGAAATGGAATATGAAGCGAAGCAATTTATACCTGCTTCATTTAGAATTGAAAATATATCAGAATTAAAAACTGGTGTTTATTTTTTAAGAATAAAAAACAGTATAGATTTCGATACTATAAAATTTGTTGTTCACAAGTAAGAGTATGTTTTAATGAAAATAGGATTTTTTGATTCAGGCGTAGGAGGTTTATCGGTTTTGCATACTGCGATGCAAGTGCTACCGCCACAACATTATATCTACTTTGCCGATTCTAAGAATGCACCTTACGGAAATAAATCCAAAAAGGAAATCAAAAAATTGATGTTTGACGTAGTTGACTTTTTTCAAAAAAAAGAAGTCGATGCGTTAGTCATCGCATGTAATACCGCAACAAGTGCTGCGGTCAAAGACCTCCGAAAAAAGTACAACTTCCCCATCATCGGAATGGAACCTGCTATCAAACCTGCCATAGAAAAATCTAAAAATAAAAAGGTTTTACTCTTCGCCACCGAACTCACCTTAAAGGAAAAAAAATTAAAACAACTCATCAAACGACTCGATGCCACTAAAAAAGTAAAGAAGATTCCACTTCAAGAGTTAGTCATTTTTGGAGAAGAAATGAGATGGAACGACCCTGTCGTTCTGAAGTATTTAAATAAAAAATTAAGGAAGATAGATTGGAATGATTACAGTTCGATTGTTTTGGGTTGCACCCATTTTCTTTTTTTTAAAAATGACTTTCAAAAAATAATTCCTCCGCATATCGAAATCATTGATGGAAATCTAGGAACGGTTTTACATTTGAAAAATCAAATTCATTTGGATACTTCGAGGGAAAATAATAAGGTGGATTATTATATTTCTAAGGAGAAAGTGAAGGGTGATACCTTTAAGCCTTTTGTAACAATGCTTTCACGGATGTGATTTTTTTTTACCGCAGAGTTAGGAAGGAGTTAACTCAGAGTGACCCAGAGTTTTCACTAAATAATCTTTTAAAAACTCTGCGTAACTCTGCGAAAACTCCTTTCAACTCTGCGGTAAAAAAACAAAACTCTTACTCTTTATTTCCCACAGGTTCACCCGTTTCCTCATCAAACTGTTTCAACAATTCCTTAATCGGATGCTGCTTTAACGACATCACCTTATCCGAATCAGAGTGCAAAGATTGCTGCACAGAAGTATCATAAAGCGGAATCACTTCCCCCAAATGTTCATGCAAAGTATTAATCTTATTAGGCGCAGCATTATAAGTAACAATATCAACTTTATCAAGGTTAATCTCCTCACTACCAACCAATTGCGCAGCCAACGGTTTACTCCCAGGACTTTCAAAAGTAATCGCTCTTGAGTTATCTTTCACCGCACACAATTCCGCCAAAATCGCACCTAACGAATGTCCCGTATGAATAATTTGAGGTTCGGAATTATATTGTTTTTGATAAGCCGTTTTCACCTCGCTTACAAAATGTTGCGCCGCTTCAAATTGCTGCATTGGAATCTCACCATTCATAATATCATAATCATCATCCATATCTTTGAGTATATCCCAAATCTTATCTCCTTCGATAGCAATCGAAATTTGGTCGAGTGATAATTCATTAATTCGCATATCCAAATCAGTTCCTCGATGTGCGATGATAATTTGATTCGACTTATTATTGATATAAGCTCGTCCAAAATATCCACCTCTCGAAAATGCTTTTACGCCTACGTAGGGAACGAGTTTGCCCCATTCTTTTTTGTCCACCATATCTACTACTTTTCCTAGATTTATATTGAGTCGAGATTTATAATTCTCTTCATCGAAGTCCATATATGGATTGAAGTGTTTTGGTAATTCGTCTAACTCCTTGTCGTCATATACATGTGCGCTGAGTAGTGCGTACTCATAAGGAGTGGTTGTGATATTCTTTTGACAGGATGCGAAAAGGAATGAAAGGAAGAAGATATTTAATACGATATTTTTCATTGTGTCATTTTTAAGTTCTAAAATTAATATTGTGTTTTGAGTCAAAAAAATTAAAATCAAAACACAAAATTAATTTTAGAATGTTTTTTTTGCAAATGTATTAGGTATAACGGTTTTGGGTAAAAAGATAATATGAATGGTGGAAAAAAATAGATGAAATGCTTGATTGGACTTTCGACCTTGGATTGAACGCAGAGGCGCGGAGGCGCAGAGATTTTGTTTGACCTCTATACTTAGAATCTAACTCAGGTAAAGAACACGGAGGATTTTTTTGTTAAAAAATATATAGGAGGACATGAGTACTCACTCTGTCTCTCGCCGCCTCTGCTTTCAATCCAAGGTAGAAGTTCAAATCAAAAATTATTCACTTTCCTTTTTATTCCATTAATCATTTTATCAACATTGAAATTCATTAAAAATCCTAAACGCTTATTTGCTAGTTTGAGATAAGAGACAAGTTGAACTTGATGAACTAGTTTGAGTTTATCAACACATTTCAATTCGATGATGATAACATCCTCAATGAGTAAATCTATAACATAATTTTTGTTTAATCTTTTTCCTTTATAAATTATCGGCAAACCAAACTGTAGTTGCACTTTAATACCGTTAAGTCTTAACTCCTCTATCAGACAAGTTTCATAAATGGATTCCAACAGCCCAGCACCTAATGTCTTATGGACTTCAATTGCTGCACCAATAATTTTATAGCTAAGAGCATTTAATTCTTCTTGTTTCATTTTTTAGTTTTTTATAGTATGTTTTAAATTTGATTAACTTTTTAGGGTTGGCTTGCGCCAATAATTTTTTGAACACAAATACACGGAGACGCAGAGTTTTGTTTGTTCTTCTAACTTAAAAAAGAATAAGAGTCATGACTTATTTTTTATATGATAAATTAAGAATAAAACTCTGCATCTCTGCCCCATTTTTTTAAACAAAAAAATCCTCCGTGTTCTTTATCTGAGTATCGAGGACAAACAAAATCTCTGCGCCTCTCCGTCTCGGCGTTCCCAAACAAGTCTCATCCCAATTCCTCCATAGCATACAACTCCCGAATCGGCAACACCGTCGCATTAGCCTTCACAAACTGCACACCTTTCACCACTTGCGCGCCTTTCTCCACAAATTCTCCTTTTTGAAAAAACTCCCCACAAGGCATACAACCCAAAATCCAACCCTTCGATTGGTCATTCAAAATTCTTAAAAAGACATAGTAATCCGCAGCTTGTTTATGCACACCATCTAGGTTATGAGAATTGACTGTACATAAATAATTAGGATAAGGTTTGAATTTACAAGAGATGGTTTTTACTTCAAGACGTTTACCTTTATAAAAAAGGTCGTAGTCAAATTCATCATCATCCATTTTGATATTTAAAAAATTTTTGACCATTTGTTCGCCAATGTAACCGACGATAGTTCGCTTTTTTTCAGAACCGAATTTGCTTAGTCCTCGATTTTTATCGAAATGTAAATGTTTTGTTTTTAAATGCGCAGCAGTCCGCATTTGGTCGGTGATAGTTATTTCGTTCATTGTATGTTTATTTTTAATTGAAAATTAGAGTCGTTGTTTTTTGTAGAAATCCACCCCTCTCCCCCGCTGGCGGGGGCGGGGGGTGGATTTTTTTACGACGACTAAATTTTCTTAAAATCCTTGTTTAAAATTATAGATACTTCTTCAACGCCAACCCAATCGCCTTCGCCATCAACGGCGGAACCGCATTACCAGTCTGCACCCTTGCTTGTACAATTCCTCCTTTAATTTCAAAATGATCTGGAAAACTTTGAATTCGACAACGCTCCCGAATTGTCAAACCTCTCGCATCAGACGGATGCCCCAATTGAAACTGCGGACGAATTCCTCCAGACACTTGCGTCGGACTCAAATCATTCCACGCCAACCGAATACGTTGTTTGAATCGAGGATACATCGGTTGCCCAGGAGTTGTATTTTTTATTTTTGTAATTGTAGCGGTTGGATGATTAGGTGCTTGATGATTGAGTAATTTATCTTTTGATTTTTTCCTTGCCCATTTTTGATAATCGGAAAAAGGAACTTTTGAATATTTAGATTTTTCTTGATTGGATTTTAAAATCGGTAGGTCACCAATCGCATCTTTTATACTCACATATTTTTTAGGCAAGTCTTCGCCATGCGTTTTTTTTATTTTTAAAAAATCAAAAGAAGCATCTTTGATGCCTATAAAAAAAAGTCGTTGTCGTTTTTGTGGAACACCGTAATCAGGTGCAAATAATATTTTACTTTTCACTTCCATCTTTCCAGCTTTGCTTAATTCCTTTTCGATGGTTGGAACAAAATCGCCAACACTTTTCATTCCCGTTACATTTTCTAAAACAATCGCTTTCGGTTTTATTTTTTTTACAAAACGAATAAATTCTTTATACAATAAATTGCGATCATCTTCTTCATGCCGCTTCCGATTATTTATTGAAAAACCTTGACACGGCACACCACCTATTAATACATCAACCGTTCTACCGTTTAGTAAAGTTTGAATTTGTTGCGGAGTTACCTTTTTTATATCTCCTAAAATCGTAGCTGACTTCGGATGATTAAATTGAAAAGTATTTATAGAAGGTTGATGAATATCACAACCTACCGCTATATGAAAACCTGCCATTTCAAAACCTAAAGAAGTTCCTCCACATCCACAAAACAACTCTACAATTAGAGGTTTGTTTTTGGGGAAATTTTCCACAGGTTGAATGATAGGTTCCTCATTCCAGTAAGAGGAATTTTTTTCAACTTTTACTGTTTTTTCCCAAACAGAATTTCTAGTATTTTTTTTTGAATGGTGATTCATTTAGAAAGTATGTTTAAACTTTTTCCAATGAAATGAAATTTAATGATAAATCAAAAGTTTGAAATATATTTAAATAACAATATACTTTGTAAGAATTAAAAATTGAAAATTGTCGAGCTAACTTGGTACTCGAACTTTATTTTTTTTTTAACACATAGGCACATAGGACGCATAGGTTTTATTTTAAAATTTAAAAACTAAAAAAATATTTATCGAAGATAAATGAATAGCTAGTCTATGTACCTATGTGTTAAATTTCAAGTTCGATTAAAAACTAATTCTTACTTTTACAAAAAACTAATTTATGTTCCGTTATCTATTTTTCCTACTCTTAATATTTACAATATCTTCTTGCGTATCAAAACCCAAAAATATATTTTCCTCCTATACGCCACCCGCAACACCTGACTATTCCAAGTCGGAAAATTGGGCAGCACTTCCTACTCTAAAAGATGAAGCTGATAGAACGCCTCATCCTGATTTAAAGGATTTACAAGCAACTGCGGAGGCTGATGTGTTTTGGTTGCATCCTACCACTTATACTAAAAAAAGAGGTAATACCCAATGGAATGCTCCCACTAATGACATGAGATTAAATGAAATAACAGATCAAGGTTCCATTCTTAATCAAGCTAGTATTTTTAATGGTGCAGGTAAAGTGTATGCACCTCGATATCGTCAAGCGCATATTCAGGTGTATTATACCAAAGATTCTGTTGCGGCTAAAAGTGCGCTCGACCTTGCTTATGATGATATAAAATCTGCTTTTGAATTTTATTTACAACAATACAATTCCGTAAATCCTCAAACTGGAAAAAGACGACCAATTATCATCGCTTCGCATAGTCAAGGTACGACTCATGCAGCTCGATTGTTGAGAGAATATTTTGATGGAAAGGATTTGCAAAATGATTTAATCGCTGCCTACCTTGTAGGAATGCCTGTGCCTAAGAATTATTTTAAAAATATAAAAGTGTGCGAAGCACCCGAAGAGATAAATTGTTTTTGTAGTTGGCGAACATTTATGCACGGACATTTACCTAAAAAACATATTCCTAATAATAACTTTGCAGTTACCAATCCGCTAACTTGGACGACGACAACTGCCCCTGCCGATAAGACTTTTAATAAAGGTGCAGTACTTAGAAAATTTGAAAAAAACTTTACGACTAATTTAGTCGACGCGACAGTTCATGATGGACTATTGTGGGCACATAAGCCAAAATTCCGTGGAAGTTTTTTTATAACTTTTAAAAACTATCATATCGTTGATTTGAATTTCTATTATGTGAATATTAGGGAAAATGCGATTTTGAGAGCTAAACATTTTTTAGAAAAGAACAATTAAAAAATTTAAAATTACATATTAAAAACGCCCATGTGTTTTTAATATGCTTTACACTAATAGTTTTAATTTTTTTTATTAAATTCGTTAAGTAGTTGTTTCTAAGATATATACACATAATTTTGACCAACTGCTTTTTGATAATAACATACGAATACTACAAATCCTTTCGTTTTGTTTTTTAATAAATTTCTTTACTTATTTTAAAAACCAAGATTTATGAATGCAAGAAATATTTTAGCTGTAGTTGCCCTTATCTTAGCCCTTCTATTTGGATGGACATGGTATAAAAATATGAACCTAAATACTACTATCGGAAACATAGAAGCTAAAAATAAAGATTTAGCAACTAAGGTTGGTGATTTGGAAGTATTGAAATCGGACTTGGAAGCTGAGGTGGATAGTTTGGAATCTGCTTATAATAATTTGACTGAGGAAAATGCAACGTTAGCTAGTTCTTTGAAATCAGAGAAAGCTAGAAACCGTAGAAAAAATGCGACTATCGCAGAATTAGAAGCAGCGCAAGGTGCATCAACTTCTCAAAATAATTCTCTTCAAGCTCAAATTTCATCTTTGCTTGCTGCGAAGCAAGCGCTTCAAGGTGAAATCAATTCTCTACAAACTGAAAATTCTTCTCTTCGTGAAAAGCTAGGAATGGCTGAAGCGAATTTAGATAAAGCGCAAGATGATAATGCTGCTTTGGATGCATTGAATAAAGCAATGCAAACTGAAATTGCTGGTTTGACTTTACAAAATTTTAAAGCGACAGCTTTCCAAGTTGAAGTGGAAAAGAAACGTGGCGAAAAAGTTACTGCTAAAAGTAGATTGGCAAAAAGAATCAAAGCGTCATTTGATTTGACTGGCGTTCCTGAAAAATATCAAGGTGTTCGTCCTTTATATATGGTGATTACAGATGAAACTTCTAATCCTATTTATTTGGACAATCCTATCAAAGCAACGGTGAATGTAAATGGAGCTGATAGCCAAATCATCGCAGCTGAGAAAAAAGAATTAAATATCAAACCGTCTCAACGTTTATCATTTAATCATAAATTAGGGAAGCGATTGAAAAAAGGATATTACCGAGTTTTGGTATATACTGACTTAGGTGTATTGGGTGCTTCTACGATTCGATTAAGATAATTGAGTGATGAGTTAGTGTGACAAATGATGAGTTTGGTTAGCTAACTTCTATCTTTAAAAATATTATTTATCTATTAAGAGTGAGAACTAAATGTATTTAGTTCTCACTCTTTTTTTTATTTTTGTAAAAATGTAAAACCCCGTAGAACGGTTTTCAACCGTGCCACGGATATTCTATAGCAAAAAGCAAATTCTTATTATTGTAAATTAAGCAACTATGAATTTATACATCAAATCAATTTCCGTAATTATATTGTTATCAATTTTAGGTAGCGGATGCGTCAGCAAGAAAGATCATGCTGCGGCATTAGCTAGTATGCGTTCTACTAATGAAAATGTAGTGAACGATTGGCAAAAAAAGCACAACGCCAAATTAAGAGAAATCAAAATGGCTGACGATAAAATCCGATTCTTAGAATTAGATTTGGCGGAGAGAAAAGGAGAGAATAATATTTTAGTGAATTTGAGAAATGAATTGCAATTACAAATTGCTCAAATGGAATCTCAAATGACTAATCTAGGTTCGTCTTCCAAAACTGTTGAGCAATCTCTACGTGGTGACCTCAGTAAAAAAGATGGCGAAATAAGAGCTCTTCAACAAAAACTCGCTGCCGTCAATAGTGTGTTAGATAAAGACAAAAGTATCTTCAATCAAGTGTATAGTGATATTACGCAAGAGATGCAAAGCTTCGGCGCATCGACATTGGATATTACTACTCAATTTGATAGAGTGGTGTTAACTGTTCCTGAGAGTATGTTATTTGAAAAAGGAAGTTCAAGTCGTTTGACAGATTCCGGGAAAGCATTGTTAGAAAGAGTGACTAATGTGATGAATCGAAATCCGCTGATGTTGTTACGAGTTACTGGTCATACTGATAATACGCCTGCTAATGTGAAACGGTATAAGGATAATTTGAATTTTAGTGCGTTGCAATCTGCGGCGGTGGTGCGTTCGTTGGTTGGGGAATTTGATATGAATACTTCGCAAGTCGCTATTGCTGCTAAAGGGGAATATGAACCGCTAATGTCTAACTCGACGAGTGAAGGAAAATACCGAAATCGAAGGGTTGAATTTGTGGTGTATAAGTTGAGTGAAGATATGGCTAAGCAGGTTCGTGGGTTGACGGGTGGATTTTGATTTTTGGGGATTTGACGAATTTTCTTTTTTTACGATTTGTCTGAACAAGGGAACATTCGAACATTCGAATTAGGAAGTTTTGACGAGTTACTTTGGATAACGATTTGTTTGAATAAGGGAAAAAGGGAAGACGGATTTGAGAAGTATGAAGTTTTGACGAATTTTCTTTTTTACGATTTGTCTGAACAAGGGAACATTCGAGCATTCGAACATTCGAATGTTGAAGTTTGACGAATAGATATCATTTACTCTTTACTTAGACTTACTCCGTAAGTTTATTGTTATATTTAAAAAAACAGGAAACTCACATTATCATTCTGATAATGTGAGTTTCCTGTTTTAAAAAAATACATACTTGCGAAGCAAGTCAAAATCAAACAAGTTAAATCGTAAAAAATTTCAAAAGTAGAATGTTCGAATGCTCCCTTGTTCAGACAAATCGTAAAAAAGCAAATTCGTCATACCGTTTTAAAAACAGGACATACTTCAAAAAAAGCAAAGCCGCTCCTTCTTTTAGGAACGGCTTTACGACCTACTAATTAAATCTCAACTTTAATTATTCTTAAAATTTCAGCGTTGCTGAATTATATTTTTTTAAAATTAGAGATGACCACTTTTATAAAAGCAATCATCTCTTAGCTTCATCAACGAACTACCGTGAATTTTTCAACAACTCGACCTTTCTCTCCTACCAAACTCACCATGTAAATTCCTGATTCATAACTAGTTACATCTATTTGTATTTCTTGTTTATCATTTTCCAAAGTCAAATTTTGAACTTCAATCACTCGACCTGACATGTCAAAAATTATAAGTTGTACTTCCATTTCTTCAGGTGCATAAAAACTGATATTTAAATATTCCGAACTTGGGTATAGTAGAAATTTTGAGCATAAAGATTTGAGGCTAGGCATAAGCAGATGCCTAACAAAATGGTAACATTTCGCAGTAAGGGAGTAGGAAATAAATAATCTACCCCCTTGAAGGATTCTTTTTCAATATGACTTCATAAAAAAATGAGTCCGTACCAAAGGGTATGCACTAATTT
>JALZVK010000178.1 GCA_023301005.1 Saprospiraceae bacterium
TGTTGACTTTCAAAATTAAGTCTTGATTTTTTTGCAACTTTTTTCATCAAGGAAAAAAGTTGAGTCAGAGGGCTTTAAATGTTTGCGTAACATCAGTTATTAATCATTCAATATCAACCTCGCATAAATATCACCTGAAAAAAGATGATTCCCATATCTTCTAATACTTTCTAACAATACATCTACATTTACCCATTCTTCTAATTCCAATTGTAAAGAATCACCTTCCGACCAATTATATTCATAATTGCCTAATGATTGTAAATGTTGAATACAATTGATTCGCTGCTTTTGTCGAGTAGATAAAAATTCAAAAGAAAGCATTGGAATCGGTTGCGAAAGACCTTTGATAACTTTTGTTTCAAATCCTTCTACATCAATCTTACAGAAATGAGGAACGCCAAATTCTGCAATTAAATCATCCAAAGTTGTTACATCGACTTGAATAGTTTCATCCCAAGTTACAGATGCATTAGAAGCATCATTTAAAGCCTTTCTCCATTTTTCATTGGAGAGCGTACTTACTGTAGGGTAGAGATGACTGATATGTAAATCCATTCGACCTTTTTCTTTTCCTACCGCCTGCGGCAAAATCGTAACATTAGAATGATGTCCGAAATTTCTTTTCATATACTTATAACAAAGTGGTTGCGGGTCGAGCGCAACTATTTCACTTTCAAAAGTCAACCAAGCATCTATACGATTACCGAGGTGAGCACCTATGTCAAAGCACAATGCATTTTGAGGAATAAATTGTTGGTAGAAGCGAACGAGTTTTCTTCTTTGAAATGGATTCCAAAGTTGTAACGCTTGCGAGCGCAGCAAACCAAATTGCTGCTCAATCCTAGCAATTGGAGTTTTCATGATGTAGTGTATGTTTGTTTTCTCTTTTATAAATTCTTATTCTCACTTATAGCAACTATTTAATATATGCTGATATAGCATTTTTAAACAATTTTATAACGATTTTAAATATATAAAAGAAAGTATGTTTGTTTAATCAGCAGTTAAAATAATAAATATTTCGCAAAAGAACGAATAGTCAAAATTTACATTTGTCGATATTTCATCCAAACATATCGAAGAAAGAGGATTTGAAGTGTTAAAAAAATTAACATTGTAGTATCGAAAGGGTAATGAACATTTAGATAAATAATTTACAAGATGTTTATTTTCATTTGAGATATAATTGTTCTAAGATAAATCCTATGGTCAGGTAAAAATTGAAAACAAAAACGACCAAAGGAAGTGTTTGGGTTTGATTTTTACCTGAATCAAAACATAGGATTCATTTTAGAACTAAAATACGACTTGTTACTAAATCGTTGACTATCAATGGCTTAGCAACAAAATATAAAGCTGTTTTTATT
Source organism: Saprospiraceae bacterium (assembly GCA_023301005.1). Taxonomy (GTDB): domain Bacteria; phylum Bacteroidota; class Bacteroidia; order Chitinophagales; family Saprospiraceae; genus CAJQQY01. Next base: position 1,371 of record JALZVK010000178.1, read on the forward strand.
TTTTCCTTACAAAAATTAGATGGGTTAGAAATATCCAATGTGTACTGATTGAGTACACATTGGAGGTGTGGAGGTATGCATTGAAAGGTGCTAGAAATAAAAACTATCAACTAACAAAATCGAATTATTAAACTGTTTGAAGATAAACTCAAACGCTAAATTTATAAGTTATGAAGAACGGAAAATTAAATTTTGATGCAATTATGGATTCCGTATTGGGATTGATTACTCAGCAAAAAAACAAAGTAGATGAGCATCATCAACGTATGCTAAAGCAGGCAGAAAAGATGGGTACGCAAGATGGTTCGCTCAATCTCCCTCGGGTCGAAGATCCGCAGCCGAGTCCCCACGAAGGAATGCTTAAACATGAATACCAAAAATTCATTGCAGAATTATGGAAGAAAGGAAAACCTTATCTCGATGGTCCTCACTTGGAATTTAAAACTCAAGTAGAGAAACTCGAAGATTTGGAAAAAAACAAAAAGGAACTCCTTGAAGGAGAATTGACACTATTGGATAAAAAGAAAATCGATGACGATAAATTTATCCAACAAGATTTTGAGATAAAAAAGCTGGAAGTAGATAACTATGAAAAAGTGGTGCAGAGAGATTACTTGACTGCAAAGTCAGAACTTGAAGATGTGCAAGAGCGAACGGGTAGAATGGCACCTATCATTCATTTTAAATCTATGTTTCTCTACGTGCTTTTATTGATTGGAATTGGGTTATGTGAGGTGCCGTTGAATATGCAGATTTTCCAAAAATTTGGAGAGGCATTTTTTATCACCGTCATCATGGCTAGTTCTTTGGCAATATCGATTCCTGTTTTAGCGCACTTTTCAGGAGTGTTTATCAAACAGCGAAAAGAGAAAAAGGAATTTTTGTATTTCGGTATTTTATGTGTGCTACTATTCTTAGTCTTCAATTTTGGAGTAAGTATTTTTAGAGCATATGTTTTAGCTGAAAATATTGGTGAAGAGTCAAGCTACTTGAATATTGTAATCTTTACTTGTTTGAATTTGATACTCTTTGTGATTGGAGTTTTGGCAGCATATTTTAGCCATGACGAAAGTTATGAGTTGGAGCATGCACATGCAAAATTCACAAAAGAGAAGTCTGCTTACGACAAAGAAAAATTAGGTATTCAGAATAAGATGAAAGGTTTGGAGTCAGAGAAAAATACTCGATTACAAGAGCGTAATGAGAAGTATTCGACAGAGCGAAAAGAGATTCTAAATATGAAAGATGTATTGGTTGCTGACCGTAACCGTGCAGCTAAATTATACGATGAATTATTGAATGCTTTTATAGCATTGGAGGCGATGGTAGATTCAGGTTATCGCATTGCGGTAGAGAAGTATCGAGCATCAAATTTGACTCATCGAAAGAATCATCTTTCACCTCAAAGTTGGGGAAATGGCATTCCGTCACTTGACCTAAAATTTGAGAAAAAAGAGGAGTTAGATCCAAACTAAAATATTGAAGAACAAAGCTGTGAACGCTTGCCCTCTCCAGAGTAATTGTGAGTTCCGATTGGAAGGAGAGAGGGTTTTTAATTTCTAAATTTTCAAAACCTAAACTACTTAGTAATTGCACTCGAACTTAGTTTTAAACACATAGTCACATAGTTAATATTTTTCAAAGAAAAATTTAAACAGGGACAAAATCTATGTGACTATGTGTTAAAAAAAAATAAGGTCGAGTACAAATACAAGCGTTTAAAAAAACAATAAAAAATGAAAAAGCTATTATTTCTTATAACAATACTTTTACTGGTTGGATGTGCTGATAATCAGCTAGTTACAAATACAGAATTATTTATTTATCTAGATTATACCGAAGGGCAAGACTATAGTGATTTATTAGAAAATGATGTTGATAAATATATGACCTTACTAAATGTTACAGAAGAGAATGATCGAAACTTTGGCAAAATTAGAATTTATCCTTTACATGATATTGGTTCAAGTTTGAGTAAAACTGTAAAGTTGAAAGAAGGAAAATCAAAGATGGAAGGCAACCGATATATTCGCCAAAAAGAAGTTGATAAATTCAAAACTCAGCTTTTGGAAAAGACCACAACGATTAACGATTCATACACAGGGAAAGCATTGAAGTCGTCTCATATTTTTAGTCCACTATGTAAAGGTGTACATAAAATAAATAACTCTAATGCTGACCGTAAAGTCATTGTTATATATTCTGATATGTTGGAAAATTCAGACTTAGGAAATTTCCATTCTGGGAAATTAAAGTATGAAGATCTAAAGAAGAATTTCGATGGTTTCTGTGAGTTTGAAGATTTATCAGATTGTGAAGTTTACATCGTACATCCGATAGATAAACGAAATGATAACAAGATACACACGGCGGAAGAATTCTGGTCAAAGTATATGATGGATAAAGGATTAGATAGTGATATGTGGCACTTTGATACTAGTATAGATATTTGATTGTAATTGGCGGATGAAAATTATTTATAAATTATTTTGATTTTGAAAAATAGCTAAGTAACAGACTGAAAAGAAGTTACGTGCTAGTTTTCGAAATCTTAAAAAAAATAAGTTATGAATAATTCCGCCTAAACAATTAGGTCAAATTTAGTCAAATTAGTTTTTCGTAATTTTGAATGTGTCATGCTTTGCAGCATGGCGCATTTTTTATTTTAAATTAAGA
>JALZVK010000179.1 GCA_023301005.1 Saprospiraceae bacterium
TGAATCGACTGTTTTGACATTTTCTGAAAATTTAAACTTAGATATGATGCCTACAGTGCCGATAGGAAATATTGTGCAAAATAATAATAGATTAAGACTTTTCAATCTCTCATAGCTATCTTGCATTGCAATATTTATTTTCTACCTATTTGTATAAAAGCAAAGAGGCTATAAACACATGTTTATAGCCTCTTTGCATTTTTTTAATATCGTAAACATCATTCAGTCGCTCTAAAAAGTCTTCAGGTAAATCTAAAAATCTTAGGACTCCTTCCTTTCTTCTCTTTAGTGTTTCGATGATTACGCCTTTTTCTTCCAAGTCAATTCTATCCTCAGTACTAGGTCGTTTCTCGAATCTAGAAGGTGTCATAATTGTTCGGATGGAAGTTGCGCTAAATAATTTTCCATTGGGAGAAGAAAAATGAGAAGAGAGAAATTGCTCGATAAATTTCTTTGAATTACTAATTCCTTTTCTTCCTGATGGAAGTTCTTTGTTAAGGCATTGGTAGAAGAAATCAATTAAAATATTTTGTGGAAGCTCCCAAATCACCACCATCGGTTTCGCCACTAAGGAAAAGTCTTTTTCCCTATGCATCTTTTGAACTGCTTTCAAATATGTCAATTCCAAATCAATCTGAACATCAAAGTCCACTTCATCCTCTCTATCATATTTAAATTGATTTTGTAGATAATCTGTTTTCATCCGAAGCAGAAAAGCTTTCTTGGCGTGGTAGGTTTCTAGTTTGTCAATTTGAAGTTTTAAAGAATCGAAACGATAGGGATTATCATTTCCAAAATCATCCTCTCTGTAGACGCGAGGTACTTGTTGATATTCAGTCCGTTTGTTATTAACCAAATTCAACACATTATTCAGTTGCTTACTTAAACCAATCTCAATCAAGAAATCAACATTATACTCTAAAAGCATATCCAAAGAATTCAGCCAAGAGTACGGACGATTCAATAATTTACATTGATATTCAAAAAACCGACTAACCAAAACTGAATTCAGTTTCAGTATCTTCTCCAGTAATAATTTACAATACAAATGATGGTCAAAACTCTGCTGACGTTCTTTTGATGACTCTAAATGTTTAGAGTAGATTTCAAACAATTCAACTTTCACATTTTTGGGATGATAGATTGGATGTTCACGAAATTCTACCCATTGAACTTTTTTCAATGGTAATTGCATTTCCCTTCTTGTTTTAGTAATCCGTAAATATTAGTTTTCTAAAATCTCATAGTGTTTTATCGTAATATGTACAAATAGCAAAAGCCCACAATTTTACGTGTGAGCTTTGTTTTGTAGGAATTTTTTTGGTGTGATTTAGTTGAGGTGACAATATAGGGAAGAATAGTTTTCAAAACAAATTGTTTTAAAAATGAATATTGTTTTCTCTTGAAAAATGAAGAAATCACCAAGAATAGGGTAGAAGATAATTGACTGAAATAATTAATTTGAGAACCAGTTTTAGGTAGTTCAATTACCATTGCAACCCCTCAATAATTAAAACCACCCATTATCATAAAGAAATTGAAAGAAAAGTGAAGATAATTATAAAATGTTTTAGTTATGTTTTAGTAACCAAATTAAAAAGACCCTAACTAATTGATAATCAATTAGTTAGGGTCTAGTGCTGTGACCTCGGCAGGGTTCGAACCTGCAACCTTCGGAGCCGAAATCCGAAATTCTATCCAGTTGAACTACGAGGCCTTTGTAGTTATAGGTTTTTGATAAAACCTTTAAATAGTAGCGCAAATTTACAATTCTTTTTAACAAACCAAAAAGAAGGTCAATAAGTTTCTTATTATTTATAATAAACTTCTAAAAATATAGCCAATCTTTCGATTGGGAGGATTTGCCAAAAGGAATGTATTGGCTTTCTGGAAGTTCTAGTGATAAAAGGATACTTAAAAAGATTGTAATTGATTAAGTAATTAGATAAAAGAATTAAAAAATAATCTCTTCAATCGGGTAGACTATTTAATTCCTACTCCCTTATTAAACTATTTTGCCACAGGTGGACAAGGAATCACATTCTTTTAATTGTTTGAGTTTCATAGCCCCAACTTTTAAGTCGAGGCTATGAAAAAAAAATTACGCAAGCTTTTCCTTTCAAACAAATATTAAAATGCTTTAATAAAGAGTTGATTTCTAATACTTACTTTTACAAAAAATTTCAAAACAACTTCTAATAAAATAAAACATAAATGACCAACTTAGAAATTAACAACCTATTTTCAGTAAAAGGAAAAACCGTTTTAGTAACAGGAGGTTCGAGAGGAATCGGATTAATGATTGCTTCCACTTTTGTAAAGAACGGTGCTAAGGTTTATATCTCTTCTCGGAATGCAGAAGTCTGTCAAGCTGTAGAAACGGAGTTAAATAAAATAGGTGAATGTATTGCCATCCCAGCAGATTTATCAACTTCGGAAGGACAACAAAAATTGGTCGATGAATTTAAAGCTAAAGAAACATCGCTCGATGTTTTAATCAATAATGCAGGTGCTAATTGGAGCGCACCATTTCCTGACTATCCTGAAAAAGGTTATGATAAAGTGATGAACATTAATGTCAAACCTATCTTCTTTTTGACGCAAGCATTATTGCCTCTTTTGGAAGCATCTGCAAGTTTCGAAACTCCTGCAAGTGTGATCAATATTGGTTCGATTGATGGATTGAGAGTTTCGACAATTGATAACTCTGCTTATGGATTGAGTAAAGCCGCGGTTCATCATTTGACTAAAATATTGGCTATCAAATTTTCGAAAAAAAATATTACTGTTAATGCAATTGCTCCTGGGCCATTTCCAAGTAAGATGACTAAGACTATGTTGGATCAAGCAAAACCTATCGTTGAAAAAATGAATCCAATGGGTCGAATTGGTAAGGCTAGTGATATGGGTGGATTGGCTGTATTCTTAGCTTCGGAAGCTGGGTCGTATTTGAATGGTGCGGTGATTCCTGTGGATGGTGGTTTGCATTTGTTATCGCAGATGTAAGAGTATTGTTTTATTTTAGTTTAGTTTAAAAACTAGTTGATATAAAAAAAGAAAGTAGGTAACGTCCCGTTACCTACTTTCTTTTTTACATCTAATTTCTTTTTAAATTTCTGCTATAAAACAATCAACTTTCCATCCTTAATCAATTGTCCATTTTTAGAATTTTGCATTCGATAAAAATAAGTTCCACTTCCCATTTCATCAGTTGAAATTTGAGTATCGTTTTCAAAACGTTTCTCTTTTATCAATCTTCCATTTGCATCAAATATTTCTAACAATACATTTACATCATCATTTTCTATGGTGATAAAATTACCTCTTTGAATTGGATTAGGATAAAAAGATACTTGAGTAACTTCATCTAATGTCACTACTCTAATATTTGAGTATTCAAATTTCCCATCAAAATCAACTTGCTTTAATCTATAATAATTAGTTCCTTGTGATGGTCGTTCATCGTAAGCTTGATAAGCTTGTTGAGAATTTCCATCGCCTTGAGAATTCACTTTTCCGATAGCTTCAAAATTAATTCCATCGACACTTTTTTGAATTTCAAAAAAATCATTATCAATTTCACTTGCAGTTGCCCAATCCAATCTAACACTTTGATTATCAATCAATTTAGCCTCGAAAGAAATTAATTCTACTGGTAATGGTTGCAATGCAATTTTAAAATCCCAAATACCACGACCATAAGTTCCAAACCGAACTAGGTTATCAACGGCTACATACTCTACGGAATAATATCTTTGAATTGGAGCAGTATTTCCTAACATCGGATACCACATATCATCAGCAACTACATATACATAAGGTCCAACATCGGTAGCTGCAAAAATTAAAGTTTCATCTGTACTTGCAACTAGTTCATGTATCAACGAACTTGGTAATCCATTACTCATCGAAGAAAAAGTTGCTCCTCCATCTGTCGATTTCCAAACTGGATCATTGCTATATCCACTTCCTCCAAGCCACACTAAATTAGAAGTATTATTAGATGCTAAAATAGTAGAACCATATAACCAGTATTCTCCTGGTCCACTAAAACTTGATGTTTTATTCCAACTTGCTCCTCCATTATTTGAATAAAAAAAAGTACCATCATCTGTCGCTACATACAATCTATCAGTATCAATAGTGGAAGGTTCTATAGCTGAGATAGTAGAAGTACCGCTATTAGAATTGGCTCTAAAATCATAACTAAATTGGGTCGCCGTGATAGTATGTGGAGAAGAAGTCTGAGCAGTCAATGTTACTAGATGAGAACCATCTCCATCATTGATATCACCTCCTGCAATGTATATCGAATTATCATTAGGGTCAACCGTTTCGGAAGTTGGAAAAATCCAATCTGCAACTGGAGGATGATTTCCTTCTAAATCAAAACTGCTTTGGTAACCATTCGTTTGTGGGTTGTGATAGTAAGTCGTCCAACCTCCAGGGTAAACTGTCCATAGACTTTGGTTATTTCGAGAGAATGCCATATGTCCATAATCTCCCGAAATCACTTGGTCAAAATCTACAGGACTTGATGCTCCACTTGCAGTCGAAGTTCGTTGATGACCTTGATCTTGAGTTCCTCCATATACATAAGATGGATTCAAAGGATCAGTTCTTACATCATAAAATTGTCCAATATTTAATCCTGATTGACCTAAGTTAGTTGTCGTTTGTAATTCATCGTAAGAAGCATGAAGTCCTCCATGATTAGCAATTAAAACAAATTCAGTACCGTCAGATTTTTCATAAGATTTTATGTCCATAATATCTGCATGAATCTTATCATAATCAGAATAATAACTTCCCCATGTATTGACTTTTGTCCAATTGACTCCACCATCATAAGAACGGAATGCTTCGACTGCGCCCATATACATTACGTCAGCATCGAAAGGGGAAACTGAAAATCCAACATTCCAAGTATCTTCAGGTGTCGTACCTTGAAGCGTCCAAGTTCCACCTAAGTTGGTGGATTTATATATATCAGATTTTTCCATTAATGCATATAAAGTAGTGTCCGTTCCGTTAATATTTCCTTCTAAATCTAACCACACTTCTTGAGTCAAAACCGTATTGGAATTTCTTAGAGAAACTGTTGCTCCATTAATCGTATATAACTCTTTGCCTTGATGTAAAAGAAAAACGGTATTAGATCCCAAAGGAGCCCACAACTTAGAATGGTTGGAATTTACCCACTCTGATCCAACTGGATTGAATATAGCAATTCGAGTAAAATTAGCTCCAAAATCAGTAGATCGATATAACCACATTCTAGGTGCCCACGGTACAGAATCCCATGCTCGACGCAAATAATAAATTGTTCCATCATCAAGTGCAACCAGCTCTGCTGGCTCTCCCCAGTTATCAACTGCATTGAAATCCATAGCTGAAGCAGTCCACGTAAGTCCATTGTTAGAAGAGTAGTATAAATCTTTATCTTGTATAGCTACAATTATTTTAGTACCTGCTCCATTCTCTACAACTTCTAAAAATCCACCTCTAAATTCATTCGTCTCATTTAGTGGAGTCCAACCTGTACCATCCAAATTTCCACTATACAAAATTCCTCCACCTGCAATTCCATATAACTTGTTAGCATCTTTATCGAATTCAACATTTCTAAGATTTCCAGCTTGATTATCACTTCCCAATTCTACCCATTCTCCTTCTAAATTTCCATTAGCAAAAGTTTCACTTGTTCTTAGAGTTGTATTATTTCCTTGCCTGTTTTTAACCAAACTTTTTCTTGTATTATGATCCATTGTTTCCCAATCGGTATCAGGTGCAGTTCGGTGAATTAGTTTCAACCATTCTTCACGAGCATTGCTCCCCTCGCCTTCTTGTTGACCTTCAAAAATCTGAGTGCCACCTTTAGTAGGTTGAGGAAGATGAGTAGTATTTGTATTATTTTGATTTTGATAGAAGAAAAAGAAAGTAATAGCTAAAATAGAAAGAGTTACTAAAAACGATTTGATTAGGATTTTAAAACTCATGTGTGTTAAATTTAAATTGTTCTTAATTTTGGTTTAGTATTAGCTAATTATATATGGGAGAGTTAGTTGTATTTTTTTGTGGACAACTATACAATAGTTAAACCTTTGTTAAGTGAACCTTTAATATAATAAATTTATTATATTAAAAATATATCAATTCGTTATTTGTAAAATAAAATTAGAAATTGTATTTTTTTTATGAAAAGATCATACCTATTATGACTGGTAAAAAATTAATAAAATATAACAATACATTTACTTAAGTCTTTATATTGACATGATTTAATAAGTGTCCACTTAATACGATTTAATAAGATTTCACACTAGTCTAATATTAATTATTTAGAAAATGACTTGTAGAAAAGGCTGCGGCGCATGTTGCGTTTTTATAGATATATCGAGTAGTATTCCTAATCATCCTAATGGAAAACCATTCGGAGTTCGTTGTAAAAACTTAGATGATAACAATGCTTGTACGATTCATGGTACTGAACATTATCCAAAAACTTGCAATGGCTTTAAAGCGGAAAAAGAATTTTGTGGAGATAGCTTGGAAGAAGCTAAAACTATTTTGACGAATTTATATAATGGTACTTGATACTATATTTTTTTTCGATTGACGATCACTTACTTCTATTTTATTTGAAATTAATTCTCTACTTCCACCAAGGATAAAAATCAGGCATATCTGTCGAAGCCTTTTGCTTAAATTCAGGCGAACGTTTTTCTAAAAAAGAAGCAACTCCTTCTTTCCCATCTTTCAAACTCGCATAATAAATCGAAAGCGAATCTACCTTATGCGCTTCCAATGGGTGATCTTTTGCAGAGTTGCGATACATCATCTGACGAGTCAAAGCGATTGCAACTGGACTATGTTCCGCAATCTTTCGAGCTATTTTATATGCTTCTTCTAACAATACATTTGCGGGATAAACACCTTTGACATAACCAGCAGCATGAGCAACTTCAGGTTTTAATATTTCACCTGTATAAGTCCATTCCAATGCGGTAGAAATTCCAACGATACGAGGCAAAAACCAAGTCGAGCACGCCTCTGGCGTGATTCCTATTTTATTAAATACAAAACCAATTCTTGCATATTCCGAAGCCAATCTAATATCCATGGCACAAGTCATCGTTGCCCCAATTCCCACCGCAGCACCATTGATTGCAGCAATGACAGGTTTTTTACATTCATAAATCGCCAAGGCAACTCGACCTCCTGTATCTCTCACTCCATTGATAAATTCTGGATCATCTAACTTAGAATTCATATCATTTAAAGTAGGTTCATAATCTTCATCTAAGCCAAAAACATTTCCTTCTACTGACAAATCCATTCCTGCGCAAAATGCTCTTCCCTCGCCTGTTACAACAATTGCTCTTATATCATCATCTTCACTTGCTTGGTTAAATGCTTCTATTAATTCATTTGCCATTTCTGTGGTAAATGCATTTAAAGCATCTGGACGATTTAAAGTTATCGTCAAAATGAAATCTTTGATTTCGTATTTTATGGTTTTAAAATTCATATTTGTAAATGTATTGTTATTTTTTTACCGCAGAGTTTAAAAAAAGTTTGGCGCAGAGTTACACAGAGTTTTTTTTTCTTACTAATCATTTCGAAAAACTCTGTGTAACTCTGCGATAACTCACTAAAAACTCTGCGGTAAAAAAAAGTTATTCGACAAGATCCACACTTGGTATTTTCCATTCTCCTTTAAGTACTTTTTCCTTAGGCCAATACAATCTCAGCGTCAAATAAAAAGCACCACTCTCTGGAATCGGTAACCAATTTTTCATTTTATCCTCCGTAGGAGGATTCGTTTGAATATAAAAATCTAAAGAGCCATCCTCATTATATTTTAAGTCATCTCTATCTCCCAATGCAAAACGATTCAAATCATTTTCTACTAAAAACTCATCAGCGTTATATGCAGTCAATGACCAAAACGCATTCACAGGAGGAATCTGATCCGCATCAAAATGAATTTGATATTTCTGACTTGCATTCAGTCGATTTCCATTTTTATCAAAAGTACAATTAGGATAAACCGCATCTTCAGGAAGTAACGCACCCAAACCTATAAAATCAATATATGCTCTTCGCAAATAATCAGTTCCATATTTACCGATACCATCATTCACTAGCATCCAACCATTTTGCAATAAAGTCTTATCAGGTTCTGCTCGGCGAGTATGTAATTTATTATGAATAAATTCAGGAAGCTTTCCTAGCTTAGTTCTTAGAATAAAATTATCAGCATAGAAATCAAAAGGCTTGCCTGGCACTAAACCAATCTTTGCCATTTTTCTAACCATCGCACTATCTGCAATTGAAGGAGGATTATCAACCATTAATTCTGACATTGTATTTAAGTAAGAATAAATATCCAAAGTCTCCATCGACTTGACTGGAATGACATTTTTATATTCTTTTTTGACCTCACCTCGTGGCGCAATATAACTCTCATCACCAAATGCACTTAGCGGTACTAATCGCATTTTATTTTGAATTTCTCTTACATTAGTTGCACCATCTCCATCGCTATTAACTTGTATTCTTCCTATCATCCAAACCATATTAGTTGGCGCATGAATCAACTTCATTCCCTCTGAAACTGTTCCTTTCCAATCAGGTCCAACGACTAATAAATCTAGTGCATCCGTTCCAGTAGTCCGTGTACCGGGAGAAGAAAAAACATTGGAATACGCATCATAAAAAGGTAACAAATAATAACGATCAGTTGCAGGCATCGATAATACTTGTGGGCCTTGTTTTAAGTCGAACCATGCTATTGAATAATAGGTATCGACATTAGGTTTGACAATTGCAGTTAAGGTATGGTCGGGGAATTTTCGATAATGTCCCAATTGATTAATGGGAGCAATTGATTTAGTTGGATGAGGAATTTTTGCATTAGTGGTTACATTTTTTGTTAAGTCCATTAATACGAGTGGATAACCGTACACGTAACTTTCTCCAATTGTTTTGAGCAACTCATCGGTTGATATTTCTTTTTCGCCATCTTGAGTTGGGACTTTTACGGTGTCGCTTTGGCAGCTTTGTAACAATATACTTACAAATATTAAAATCAAGACTTTGTAGGAAATCTGTTTCATCGTTTTATTTTGATATAGTTAAGTTTTTTAGTTGTTTTGATTTTTTTACCGCAGAATTTCAAGTGAGTTTTCGCAGAGTTGCGCAGAGTTTTTCGAAATGGCTTGTGTAAAAAAAACTCTGTGTAACTCCGCGCCAAACTCACTTAAAACTCTGCGGTAAAAAAATCAACTCCCCAATTTAGCCTTAGCAGTCGCCACTACCTTTTTAGAATTTCCCACAAAAATCTCATCATCAATAAATATCACAGGACGTTTTAAAAAAGTGTATTCATCTATAATTAATTGTCTGTAATCTTTTTCTGAAAGTTCTTTTTCATGCAATCCCATTCCTCTATATTTCATTGCACGTCGGCTAAATAATGACTCATAATTGCCAGTATGTTTTTTCATTTCATCGACTTGTTTGGCAGTCATTTTTTGCTCTTTGAT
>JALZVK010000180.1 GCA_023301005.1 Saprospiraceae bacterium
AGAATATCTAGATATTCTTATGATTCTTTGGGTAAATATTTTGCTGTATAAAGAAATCTAGAATGTTATTTAAAAATACTCTTTATAATTGAATTTAGAAAAAACAATATTTTATTTTTTCCAAAAAAAATTAAGTGCAATTTTTAAAACATCTCTTTTAAAATATAGATTTATATCTTTTTTTCTTCAAAAAAAATCAATCTTAATATATTCGATTTTCATTACTTATTTTTTGAATCTACAATAGCATTATTTGTCTACTGCAATAAAATTCAAATCCTTATATTTGACATAGCAAAAACTCAACGACATGAAAAAGATACTAACCACACTTGCAGTATTTATAATATTAATTGTGCGCATTGTCATCGAGTCGATGGTTCAGCGAGGAATACTGCCTTGTATTTAAATTATGATGAGTATGATGAAATTGATTTTGGAATTAATAAACATCCAATTTCTGCGGGGCAAGGTTCAGGTAATTTGAAATGGGATATTGTCAAAGGTTCGCCTGAAGAATCTATTTTGGCTTATCGAATGAAACATACTGATCCTAATATCATGATGCCTGAAATGGGGAAGAAATTAATTGATGAGGAAGAGGTTGCTTTGATTGAGCAATTGATAGAACACGGATGCCGCAGATTGAGCGAATTAACACGGATTTTTTTCGACTTTTTTTGGATTTTTTTTCAAAAATCTATATACAAGTTAGCGTAAAAAATCCGCTTTAATCCGCTCAATCCGCGGCATCCGTGTTCTATCCTATCCCCAGCCCATTCTTTCCTTTAGAGCTGTAATATGTTTTAAATGATGTTGACTATGCCACGAATATAATGCTACCATTAATTTCAAAGTCAGTTCTCTCCCAGTCTCAGGATGAATAAAATATTTTTCTAAATCTTCTTCACTTAAATTTTTCAACATAAAAACCCATCGACCATGTAATGCTTTGAGTAATTGTACACTCAATTCCACAGGAGCATTTTTGCCATCATTCAACTCTGCCCATAATGCTTCATCGTAAGCTTTGATAGTAGGCGAATCTTCCGTCAATGTCCACTTGAATCTGATATAACTATTCATGTGACTATCGACAAGATGATGCACCACTTGTCTGACCGTCCATCCATCAGGACGATAAGGAGTCTCTAATTGTTCTTCTGAAAAATCTGCTATTGCAGTTGCAATTTGTTGAGGTAAGTTTTCAATATTGGAAATCCAATTAACAATATCTTCAGCAGTCGCTTTATCCGAATATTGAAATTTCCCGACAGGGTAACGAAGTGTTTCTAAGTCAGTAATTGAGTTCATGCTTTTATTTTAAAATTGTAAGAGTATTGTTATATCGAAATAATCTTTTCTAATCGCAGATATAAATATTCGAATCTTCCTTCGCCATATCTCTACAATCTCTACTAAACGCTTGAGCGAAAGCACCATTATATAACTTCTCTACTTTTCTATCATTGATAAAATTTCTAGCATGATTCTTACTCGAAAAACCAGGGATGACTACTCTAAAATTCGGAACGTTTCCTATATTTTTTTGAACAATAATTGCTCTATCGAAACTCATTTCGATTCGTTTGCGCTTACTCAATGCTTGGTCGAGTTTGGCATAACTAGCAATTTGGATATAGTATTTTCCTAAAGTGGTTGAAGATGGATTAGAAGATTTCTTTTTAGAAGTAGTTTTCTTTTTAGCTTTTTTAGAAGTAGTTGTTTTTGAATCATCTGTCGATGAGTCAACTTCATCTGATAAAAATCCTTCAGGAAGTACTTTTTGTACATACTCATTTTGAAGAATTTTATCTTTGAAAAAATATCCCGCAGCTCCTCCACCTAATAGCAAAAACAATAAAACCCAAGGCCAGACTCTTGTTTTCTTTTTAGGTGTTGTTGTATCAAAACTTGTATTGGTAGTAGCTGTTGCAGCAGCCTTAGTTGCAGTACTTGTTGTTGTTGCCGTTCTAGGAGTAGGAGTACTACTTGCAAATGATTTTCTAATTGCTTTTTTAGAAAGTTCCATTGGAGTAGTCACCTGTACCGTTCTACGAGCATGAGCTTTTTTTAATTCTTCTACTAATTTAATCACATCTCTTACTTGGTCTTTGATAGGAGGAGATGTGACTCCAGCAGGAATCATTAACTTCTTATTCGCTCTTAATTTTAAAAATTTTAAATCTCCTTCCAAGGTCTGGTCAGAGGAATTAGCAACTGAAAGTAGTTGAACAGTTTCGTTCACCATATTTTCTGCTAATATCTGTTGCAGAAAAGTAAAAAACTCGTCTGAATTTGTCTGATAAGCCATACGGCAAAATTAATAAATTTTTTAATACTACTCTGTCACTTTCAAAGATTTTGAATTAAAAGTAGTATTAATATTACCAAAATGCAGCATTAAGTAGTTAGACAAAAGAAACCGAGTATTTATAAGGATAAGATTTTTTTGATAGTTTTCTTTAAAAAATCATTGCATACCCTGCGGTATGGTATTAT
>JALZVK010000181.1 GCA_023301005.1 Saprospiraceae bacterium
ATCTCAAAACCGACATCTCAATAACCGTTTTACCCAAACCGATCCTAACTTATGTTAGGAAATTTCCCAAAGCCTTTGCGTAGCAATTGCTTGAAATATAACTTCCCTCAAAAACCCTAACTTATTTAAAGATTCATTAGAAAACTTAATGTGAGGGAAGTTATTTTTAAGCTGAACACCAACCGAACACGTGTCCCAAAACCGTTCTTAAATCCTTTATTGGATTTTAGGAATTCCCAACAACCGGCACTAGTTGCCATCTTAGAAACCTTTTGTTGTTATTCATTTTTATTGCTACATTTTTCAGTCCCAAATTCAGGAGTGATCAACTTTCAACGGCCATTTATTTTATTGAAAATTATAAGTAAGAACTTAAAAACAAAGTTTTCAAAATTAATAAGGAATGATACAGCCAAAAATCTGTATTTATTATTGTATCATTCCTAAGACATAATTGATTCATATAGCCATCCCAAAAACTTTGTTTGCTAAGTGGAATAGCAATGCGCCCTTCCGATTTTTCGAAAGGGCGCATCTTTGTTTCTAAATAATAAATTTGTATCGTCTCTCTCTTCTCTCAGTAAAACGATCGCTCCTCCCTCCTCTTAATTATCTAATTTTCCACCTCTAAGTTTAATTATTTTTTGAGTTCTTTTGGCAAGTTCCAAATCATGTGTTACTAAAACTAAAGTTGTTCCCGCATCTTTATTTAAATCAAATAACAATGCTTCTACTTTTTGACTAGTCTCTTCATCTAGATTACCAGTAGGTTCATCAGCAAAAAGAATTTTTGGTCTATTAGAAAAAGCACGAGCTAAAGAAACTCTTTGTTGTTCACCTCCTGAAAGTTGGGTAGGGTAGTGATTCTTTCTACTAGCCAATCCAACTCTTTCTAATAAATCAGTAGCGGTTTTAGCTGCATTTTTTTCGCCTCTTAGTTCCATTGGAATCATAACATTTTCTAAAGCAGTCAAAGTAGGAATCAATTGGAAATTTTGAAAAATAAAACCTACGTGCTCATTTCTTACCGCCGCTCGTTCATCTTCACTTAAATTATCTAAGTTAATTCCATTGAGGATGACAGAACCATTTGAAGCTCGATCCAAACCTGCGCAAAGTCCAAGTAAGGTTGTCTTTCCACTTCCCGAAGGTCCTACAATAGAGAAAGTTTCTCCAGGTTGAATAACAAAACTTACATCATCTAAAACAGTCAAAGCTTTACTTCCGCTATTATATGTTTTGGTTAAATTTTTTACTTCTAACATTTTGAGTCTTTTTGTCTAGTACAATATTTTTTAAATAAAAATAAAATCGGGTCTTTGCAAATGAACAGCAAAAACCCGAAAGTGTTTTATTTTTTCGATTAAACTTCTAGTAACATAGTTGAAAACTATGCTACCGCAAGTTTTTTTATTTTTTTAAAATTCTGCATTACCAGGAGTACGAGGAAATGCGATGACATCTCGAATATTACTCATACCTGTGATAAACAAAATGATTCGCTCAAAACCTAAACCAAAACCTGAGTGCGGAGTTCCTCCAAATCTTCTTAAGTCTAAATACCAGTTTAACTCTTCTTCAGGAATGTCCATTTCTGCCATTCGTTTTTGAAGTAATTCCAATCGTTCTTCTCTTTGTGAACCACCAACTACTTCTCCAATTCCTGGGAATAAAACATCCATTGCAGCCACAGTTTTTCCATCCTCATTTTGTCTCATATAGAAAGACTTAATGTCTTTCGGATAATCTCGAACGATAACTGGTTTTTTAAATTTCTTTTCTACCAACCATCTTTCATGTTCTGATGATAAATCTACGCCCCATTCTACGGGGAATTTAAATTTACCTTTTTTGTAAGGCTTAGAACTTTTTAAATAATTAATAGCATCGGAATAAGTAATACGCTCGAAGTCATTTTCTATTACAAATTTTAATGTCTCGATTAGACCCATTGGACGACGCTCTTCTTTTTTCATATTCTTTTCAAGGTCTTGAATTCGTTTATCCAAGAAGGCTAAATCATCTGGGTATTTTTCCAAAACATAATTGATAAGATATTTACAGAAGTCTTCTGCTAAATCCATATTATCAAAAATATCATAAAATGCGACCTCAGGTTCTATCATCCAAAACTCTGCAAGGTGACGAGAAGTATTAGAATTTTCAGCACGGAAAGTCGGACCAAAAGTATAAACCTTGCCCATTGCCAATGCTCCAATCTCAGCTTGTAATTGTCCTGATACTGTTAGGTTAGTTGCCTTCCCAAAAAAGTCTTGGTTGTAATCTACTTTTCCATCTTCTCCTTTAGGAGCATCTTCAGGATTCAAAGTCGTTACTCTAAACATCTCACCCGCACCTTCCGCATCACTACCTGTAATGATTGGAGTATGCATATAATAAAAACCTTTATCGTTGAAATATTTATTGATTGCAAAAGCTACAGCATGTCGAATTCTAAAGACCGCACTAAATGTATTCGTACGCATTCTGAAATGTGCTTTCTCTCGAAGGAATTCCATAGTTTGTTTTTTAGGTTGTAATGGATAAGTCTCCAAATCATTGCTACCTAAAATCTCTACTTGCTCTGCTTGAATTTCTACCGCTTGACCTGCACCTGCCGATTCTACTAATTTACCTGTAACTGCAATACACGCATGAAAACTGACAGACTTCAAAATATCTTGATCCATATTATCAGAATCCAATACTATTTGAAGATTATTAAATGTAGAACCATCATTCAATGCTACAAAACGATTAGAACGAAAAGCTCTTACCCAACCTTTGACCATCACCTCTTCTCCAATAGAAGGGTTTTTTAAAATGTCCGCAATTTCTGTGCGTCTTTTTCTGGAAGTATCTGTCATTTCCATCTCATTAAAATTTTTAAAAATGTGTTTATAAAGAAATGCGAAAATACTGATATTAAAATGAAAGTTCAAGTATTTTCATTCACACTATTTTTAACTTATTTATCAAAAAATAGGTTCATAGAGTCACCGCCAAATTCATTTGACAGGTAAGCAAAAAATATTCGAAAAGAGTATTTGGATATTGTGTTTGAACAACTTGCCAAATGAATCTAGTAAGTACTATAAAAAACGAGATTGTAATTCAGGAGTAGGAATCATACAATGATCTTGTTGTCCAAACCATTTGTAACGATTATTTGCAATTATTCTATAAAAAAAATCTCGAAGAGATTTTGGTAGGATGATTAAAAATGAAAGAAAACTAAACCAAACATCCATCCGCTTGATTATTTTTAATCCGACTGATGATTGAGTATAAATTTTTTCATTCTCAATTAAAATAGCAGTAGATAAATCTTCTGTAGAAAGATTGAGATGTTGAAGTATTTTTTTACCTGTATCAGATTGGAGTGCTACAAAACGAAATTGTTTTTCTGGATCTCTTTTAATTACAAATTGAACAAAACCATTACAAATATTACAAACTCCATCGAAGAGAAGAATGGGATGTTCTTTTGATATTTCTAATAGCTCTTTCATTCTAAAATAAACAAATAAATTTTTAATAAGTTTTTACTCAAAAAGTGTGCGATAGAGTTCTTCGATTTTTCCAATCGTAATGATGTTAATATTAAATCGCTCTTTATCAAGACCTTTAGTATTATATTTTGAAATAAATATTTGTTTAAAACCTAAACGATCAGCTTCTTGAATTCTTTGTTCGATTCGATTAACCGAACGAATCTCTCCAGATAAACCAACCTCACCTGCAAAGCAAACATCATTAGGAATCGCGACATCTTCCAAAGAAGAAATTAATGCACTTACAATTGCCAAATCAATAGCAGGATCATCAACTCTTATTCCTCCTGCAATATTTAAAAATACATCTTGTTGACCATATTGGAAACCACATCTTTTTTCTAATACAGCCAACAACATACTTAATCTTCTTAAATCGAAACCTGTTGCTGACCTTTGAGGATTTCCATAAACGGCAGTACTCACTAACGCTTGAGTTTCAATTAACATCGGTCGCATACCTTCCATCGTTGCAGAAATTGCACTACCACTTAGTTCCTCATCTTTTTGAGAAAGTAATAATTCAGAAGGATTAGAAACTTCTCTCAAACCATTGGCTTGCATTTCATAAATTCCCATCTCATCAGTTGAACCAAATCTATTTTTGATAGTCCGTAAAATTCGATAAGTATAATTTCTATCACCTTCAAATTGTAACACAGCATCTACAATATGCTCTAATAATTTTGGTCCAGCGATAGAACCTTCTTTTGTGATATGCCCAATTATAAAAACAGGAATGTGTTCATCTTTTGCAAAGCGTTGTAATTCTCCCGCACATTCTCGAACTTGCGAAACACTTCCTGGAGTAGAATCAATATATGGAGAAGCAAGTGTTTGGATTGAATCTATAATAACAAGATCAGGTTCCATCTCCTTCGCATGATTCAAGATTTTAGTAACGTTGGTTTCTGTAAGAATAAAACAATCAGAAGCTTGTCCGCCAATTCTTTCTGCTCTCATTTTAATTTGTTCATCACTCTCTTCACCTGAGACATATAAAATTTTAGCAGGGACATTTAAAGCAACTTGTAAAAGTAATGTTGACTTTCCAATTCCAGGTTGCCCACCTATCAATACTAACGAACCACTAACTATTCCTCCTCCAAGCACTCGATTTAATTCTCCATCAGGAGTTACTAAACGAGCACGTTCTCCTGCTACGATATCGGGAAGTGCTACAGGCTTCGGAGACTTAGAAGAGATATTAGTTCCTTTCCAAGCTTGCTTCTTTGCTTCTTGAGTAGTAGGCTTAGTAACTACCTCTTCAACTAGAGTGTTCCACTCTCCACATGAATTGCATTTGCCATTCCATTTCGATGAAGTTGAGCCACAACTTGTACAAGCATATACTTTTTTGACTTTAGCCACAGGTCACTTTTTATTTAAAAATTAGAAAATAGGAATTTTAACAAAATTTTAAAACAATATAACTATAAAGAAAAAAATTGCCCTTTGTGTCGTTTGAAAAATAAAAAACTTTATTTTTAATAAATTTCAGATTTTTATTTTTCAATAAATCTAAAATACAGGATAATGTAAATGTCTTTTATTTTTGTTCTTTCATTTTGAAAAAAAAAAGTGTTTTTTTTTTCAAAATGTGACCACCTTAAGTGACCACTTAAATTTTGTTCGTCTTAAAAGTGTAAGTTTTGATGAACATGCTAAAACGATAGCAAATCAAACTTTAAATTAGATTATAAAATGACAAAGATAACCGTCATTTTCAAAATATATAAAAGACTTTAATTAGGAGCATTTATATGTAGATTGTTTTCATTTGGTTTTTTGGGGTTATACAGGGTGCTACGTTTCGACGTACGTGCCCTGTTCTTTTTTACACCTTAGTAGGATTTACAAGAAAAATAAAAAAAGCGATATTGAATTTTTTCAATATCGCTTTTTTAGTTTTTATAAGATTAAATTTAATTCAATCTTATCTCATCATCATTCCCATCAAAGAAAGTATATTGAGTATATTGAAAATCTTGACTTTCTTTTAGGTTTATCCATTTGAAGTACTTGAAATACCATTTCATTTGTTTGCTTGGTAATCCTTTTTTCAAAAATGCATTTACATAAGGATGAGTAATCAATTGTAACTTGGATTGTGGACGAGATTGAATAATAAATTCTAAGTCACGCTCAATATCATCTGTTAGTAAAATAGAAGGATTGATTTTTCCAGTTCCTTTACAAGCAGGACAAATCTCAGCAGTATTAATTTTTACTTCAGGACGAACACGTTGACGAGTAATTTGCATCAACCCAAATTTACTAAGTTGAAGTATAGTGTGCTGCGCTCGATCTTTTTTCATATAATCTCGCATTGCCTTCACTAATTCTCGTTTATGTTCAGGCACTCGCATATCAATAAAATCAATAATGATAATTCCTCCAATATCTCTAAGTCTTAATTGACGAGCAATCTCTTCTGCAGATTCCATATTAACTGCTAAAACAGCTTCTGCTTGATTATTATTTTTGGCAGCTTTATGTCCACTATTAACATCAATGACATGCATCGCCTCAGTACTTTCAATAACAAGGTATGCTCCACTTGACATGGTAGCTGTTTTTCCAAAAGAAGATTTGATTTGTCGAGATATTCCGTAAGCTTCAAAAATAGGTTTCGCTGATTTATGATGCTTGACAATCTTTAATTGGCTAGGGGCAAAAGAGGATAAGAAATTTTTAATATTCAAATGTAACTCACCATCATTCACAACAATTTTGTTAAATGAATCACTCAATATATCTCTAAGGATACTTGAAGTTTTATCTAGTTCACTTAATAATTTTGTAGGAGGATTAGCATTATGTAATTGGCTATGTACTTGCTCCCATTTTTTTAACATGAGGTTAAGTTCCTCATGTAAGTCTGCTACTTTTTTTCCTTCAGCAGCAGTTCTTACTATTACTCCAAAGTTCTTTGGACGAATGCTTTCCACTAATCGTTGTAATCTTTTTCTTTCTTCTGCATTTGATATTTTTTTAGAAACAGCAATTACATTTGAAAAAGGAGAAAGGACTAAATACCTTCCAGGAATAGTGATTTCACAACTTAATCGAGGCCCTTTAGTAGAAATAGGTTCTTTTAAAATCTGTACAAGAACAGGTTGCTTTTTATTAAGAACTTGATCTATTTTTCCAGTTTTGATAATTTCATCTTCAAAAGTGAAATTTTCTAATTTGTAAGTATTCTGTTGACCAGAAATAGATTGTTCTGTATATTTTAATAAAGACCGAAGTTTTGGGCCTAAATCAGTATAGTGTAGAAAGGCATCTTTTTTATGACCAATATCTACAAACGCTGCATTCAATCCTGGCATCAGTTTCCTAATTTTACCAAGGAATATATCTCCAACGGTAAAATTAGTATTGGTTTTTTGGTTATGTAACTCAACGAGTTTACCATCTTCCAAAAGCGCAATTTCAACTTCTGTGGGAGTAGAATTAATGATTAGTTCTTTTTCCACAATATCTTACTTTGAGGGCATAAGAGCAGATATGCTCTTGAAGGACAGGGCACATAAACCTATTCTATATGGAATAGCTTGCCTTAAATTGAACACAAAGAAACTAATGACTGCAATGAAGTCTGAGTCATTTTCTTGGAAATCATCTAATGAGGAATATCTTTTTCGTTAAGCACAAAGGAGTAAACTCCTTATCCAAGCTTAGTTATGGCGTATTATTTCTTTAAATTTTAAATTATTTAATAGCAGAATAATACTTCCAATTTTTAAATCTTATTTGATTGTGTCAAAAACAAGAAAATCATGAGATAATAATACATATAGTAATTATTATCCCATGATTCTGAATCATCATATATTTATGGTTAGGTAGAGATTATTCTACCCCGCCTTTGCCAGATGAATTAAAAGTCATTATTTCAATGACAAATTATCTGTTCTTTTTCTTGTGACGATTCTTACGTAATCTCTTTTTACGTTTGTGTGTCGCAATCTTATGACGTTTACGTTTTTTTCCGCAAGGCATACTTAAATGTTTTTATAATTATATAAATTAAATTTCTCTCACCCTATTTAGGGCAAACTTTTTACCGTTGTGCTTTCGCCAACGATTCACAAATATCTTTATAATGCTTAGCTTTATCCATTTGTCCAAGACCTTCATAGGCTTGAGTTAATAGACAATTAGCTTTGATATTACTTGGTTCCAATTGAAGTGCTTTCTCTAAACGAGCAGCCGCTTTTTCAAATTGTCCCGTTTGGATTCCAAATCTTCCTAAAGAAGATAGAGCAGCAACATTGTCAGGATTTTCTCTATTTAAATCTAACAACATTTTTACTCCTTTCATTGGATTATCCTTGGGAGGTCGCTCTGCATAACAAACTGCAAGATTGACTTTATGTGTAAGGTTACTTGGATTTAAAGAAATAGCATTCTCAAATCCTTGTATAGCTCTTTGTGTGCAATATTCTTTTGCTTTCTCTTCTTCCCCAAAGTTCATTCCTCTATTAAATGTGGCACCTGCTATCTCCCACGCTATATCTGTTGACTCTATTTCTGCAACTTGCTCTGCATAATAACCAGCAATAGCGTAGTTATTAATTTTATACCAAGCACTTGATAGTAACTTAAATGCTTCTACTTTTGTTACATCATCTTTGGCATCTGCTAATTTTGCTTCTCCCAGTAAAATTTCACTAGCATTTGAAGCGTGGAGGTTTTTCTTTGCTCTTAATAATAAAGATTGAATACCTGTTGATTCGGCATTTAATGCTCTATTTTTATCAACTTCTAATTGCGTTTCAGGTTTAGTATCAAACCCAAAATATAAAATTAAAAAGAATGCACCTACAAATGCTAAGACTGAAAGTTGAGTTTTTGACATTGATTAAATGTTAAATTTATACTGCATTACTATCGTCCTTAGGAAGCATTTTTACATTTCCTTTTACATCATCAACAAAAGTTTTTGCTGGTTTGAATGAAGGAATGAAGTGCTCAGGAATTTCAATAGCAATGTTCTTTTTAATATGTCTTCCAACTTTTTTCTTTCTCTTCTTGATAACAAAACTTCCGAATCCTCTTATGTAGACATTTTCACCGTCCGCCAATGAGCTTTTTACTTCCTTAAAAAGGGTCTCCAAAGTTACGAGAACATCTACTTTAGGAACACCGGTTTTTTCCGATATTGCTGTGACTAAATCAGCTTTTCTCATCGTTTATCGTATTGGTTTAGAATAAGTTATGAATATTTTTTTACTTGAATTCAAAGAGTCGCAAATTTCGCTTTTTTATTTTTCAATTGAAAATAAAAGACAGGTTTATTTCTCGCTTTTCTGGTCTAATTGCCTTTTTTTCAACGTTTTATGAATTTTTTTTTGTTTTTATAAGTGATGATTTTTTTTTTCTGGTGATTTTGATGAGTTATGTCTCTATTGATTAGACAAGCTTTTCAAGAATAGTACTTTATATATATTTGACATACTCCATAATAGGTAAAATTGAAACTCAAAGTTTAGTTTAAAATCGCAAAATTTCATAGTTTAAAATTGTTCATATAAATACGAACTACCCTAGCGATTTTTTTTGCTAAAAAGTTCTTAAAGAATTAATCATACGCTTCAAACTTTATTCTCAATCCTTTAGTTATATTTGCACAAAATCCATATAAAAATATGATGTTATCAATGACGGGATACGGGCGAGCGTCTGGAACCTACCTATCAAAAAAAATTACAATCGAAGTTCGTTCTCTAAATAGTAAGTTTACGGATATGCGGTTTAAGATGCCTCAAAATTATAAAGAGAAAGAGCATGACTTACGTCGAATCATTTCGAAAAAAGCGGAAAGAGGAAAAATTGATGTAAGTATTAATGTAGAGTCTCTAGATGGAGGTGATTCATTTTCACTTAATAAAGCATTATTTAAAAAATATCATAGTGAGTTGAATGAACTCCAAATAGAATTAAATATGCTTGCGGGGGATTTAACTCAAACTATTCTTAGGATTCCAAATGTTGTAGTTGCTGATGAAAATACTTTAGAAAGTGAAGAATGGAAAGTGGTATCAAATATTTTAAATGAAGCATTAAAAGCTTTTCAAGGATTTCGAAAAGAAGAAGGGCAACCTATGGAGGATGATTGTAAAAGTAGAATTTCCAAAATAGCAACGGCATTAAAAAGTACAGACCCTTTCGAAGCGGCAAGAGAAGTTAAGATTAGAGAGAGAATGTTGAAAAATATGGAAGAGTATGTAGGGAAGGATAATATTGATGCTAATAGATTTGAACAAGAAATTTTATACTACTTAGAAAAAATAGATATTACGGAAGAGAAGGTGAGACTTGAGCAACATTGTAAATATTTCATTGAAGTAGTAGAAAATAAGACCACTCAAAAAGGGCGTAAGCTAAATTTTATTAGCCAAGAGATAGGAAGAGAAATTAATACATTGGGTTCAAAAGCAAACTCTTCAGATATTCAGCACTTAGTGGTGCAAATGAAAGATGAACTTGAAAAAATAAAAGAATTAGTCGCTAATGTCGTCTAAATCGTTTAATAACTTTTAATTTTTGAAATGGGAAAGTTGATTGTTATCACAGCACCTTCAGGTGCAGGAAAAACTACAATAGTTAGACATCTATTAAAAACCTTTGATTTCTTTGGGTTTTCAATTTCTGCTACAACTCGAAAAAAAAGAGTACATGAAGTTCATGGAAACGATTATTTTTTCATGAGCGTTGAGGAATTTAAAAAAAATAGAAGAAGTCGAAAATTCTTAGAGTGGGAAGAAGTTTATGAAAACCAATTTTATGGAACACTTAAAAGTGAAGTGGAACGAAATTGGAAAGAAGGAAAGCATATTGTTTTTGATGTGGATGTAAAAGGAGCAAAAGATATTAAAAGAAAATATCCAGAAGAAACTTTGGCTATTTTTATAAAACCTCCTTCGGTTGAAGAATTGTGGAGTCGATTGCGAAATAGAAATACTGAAGATGAGGCAAGTTTGAAAAAAAGATTTGCTCGCTCTAAGCGAGAATTAAAATATGAAAAAAAGTTTGATAAGGTTTTAGTTAATGACGACTTGGAAGTAGCGTTAAAAGAAGCAGAACAATTAGTACTAGATTTTATCAAGCCTTCAACTACTTAATTTAAGATGGAAACGTTTATAACAAAAGGCATTAGAATTAGTGTAGCACCAACCTACCGACCAGAGCAATCTTCTCCTGAAGAAGAGAAGTATGTTTTCTCCTATGAGATAATCATTGAAAATAGAAGTTCTCATGTTGTACAATTGAGAAGAAGACATTGGTTTATTTTTGATTCCGTAGGAGTGCGTAGAGAAGTTGAGGGAGAAGGTGTAGTAGGGGAACAACCAACTTTAAAACCTGGAGAGAAATTTAAATATGAATCTTGGTGTCCTTTGGTTTCAGGTGTTGGAAAAATGCACGGCACTTTTTTGATGGAACGTGAAGATACGGGCGAAACTTTTAATGTTCATATTCCTGAGTTTCATTTGATATTTCCTATTCGTATGAATTAAGATAAAGCTTACGCTTTTATATCTTTTACATTTAAAAATAATTTCTTCTTTCCTCCCCACGAATCTTCGTTGATAGTATAGCAAATATGAAATTGCTTGTTTTGAATTTTTGGAAAAAAATCTCCTTGCCCAAATGCTACTCCATTAAAAACAGATGAACCATTCTGTTTTATATTTACCTTCAAATGATTTCCTTTTAGCAATCTTGAATAACCTGTATCTAAAACATTTTTAGAAGCAAAAATAGGATTTCGATTTTTAGGACCAAAAGGTGCGAATTGACTAAGGATATTCCAAAATCCAGGAGTTATATTTTTTAATTCTAAAGGCGCTGTAATATTTATCTCAGGAACTAAATCTTCATTGTTAATATTATTACGAACTTCTTCTTCAAATTTTTCCCTAAACAAATCAACTCGCTCAATAGGTAAACTAAGTCCCGCAGCATGAGCATGACCTCCAAAATTAGTCAAAAGATTTTCGCATTTTTTTATGGCATTATGAATATTGAATCCTCTTACCGAACGAGCCGAACCAACAGCTAATCCATTTGATTCGGTCAAAATTATAGTAGGTCGATGATGACTTTCAACTATACGTGCAGCAGCAATTCCAACAATTCCTTTGTGCCAATGAGGTTGAAATAAAACAATGCTTTTTAGATTATCAATATTAGGATCATCTTCCAAAATTATTTTGGCTTCTTGAACTATTTGTTTATCAAATTCTTTTCGGAGTTGATTTCGTTGATATAAGACTTTAGCATTTTCTTTAGCAACAGTTTCATTTTTTGATAACAATAGTTTTACGGATTGTTTTGCATCGGCTAATCTGCCTGCTGCATTTATCATAGGACCTAAACCAAAAACAATATCATTGACATTTAATGGGTATTGTCGTTGACTGACTTCTACTAAACTTATCAAACCAGCTCTCTTGGAATTATTCAATTGTTGCAATCCAAAAAAAGCAAGTATTCGATTCTCTCCCAACATCGGAACAATATCACAGGCAATACTAATCACTACCAAATCCAAGAGTTCATATAACTCTGAAGTGTCTAATCCATTTTGTTCTACAAATCCTTGAGCCAATTTAAAACTAACTCCACAGCCACTTAACTCCTTATATGGATATTGACAATCATTTCGTTTAGGATCTAAAACGGCAACAGCAGGAGGTAACTTACCTTCAGGCAAATGATGATCGCAGATGATAAAATCTATGCCTAGATTTTTAGCATATTTTACTTTATCATTAGCCTTGATTCCGCAGTCCATTGCTATGATGAGTGTAATGCCATTTTGCTTTGCATAATCAATACCATCGAGCGAAACTCCATAACCTTCTTTATATCGGTCAGGAATATAATAATCAAGATTATTATGATATTTTATTAAAAAAGAATACATCAATGCAACCGAAGTTGTTCCATCTACATCATAATCACCATAGAGTAATACTTTTTCTTTTTTATGAATAGCATCTGTTAACCGATTAACTGCTTTATCCATATCATGCATCAAAAAAGGATTATGCAACTGCTCTAATGAAGGACGAAAAAAAAGACGAGCTTCCTCAAATGTAGATATTCCTCTTTGAGATAATAATTGACAAAAGACAGGATGAACTTTCAAGACATCTTGTAAATGTTGAGTTATAGTAAGGTCAGAAGAGAGAAGATTCCAGCGTTTTTTCATAGTTAGTTTTCGATAATAATTTTCCTAAGATAGAATTTTCTTTTTTGAAATAAAAAAAGAAAATTTTTCGTTTTTAAAATAAGAAAACTTACCTACAACTTTCGCCCTTCTAAATGAAGCAAAATTTATCTTTTCACGTTAGAATTTATTAATTTCCTATTACTAAAAAAAAACTCTTTTATGGAGCTGTATACTGTTTTATCAAAAAAAATCATTGGACTTTTTGGATTATTATTATGTTGCTTTTTCTTAAATGGACAAGCCAACACTTTAGTAATAGGAAAAGTGTACAATGCAAAGCATATTAAAAATATTGAGCTGAGTATCAATAAATTATATCTCAATAATAATATCGAAGTTTATAAATCTAAGATACTTGATGATTTTACGTTTGCATTTGCAGTACAAGTTGATGAGCCACAATTAGCTACTATAGAATATGCACGAAATCAAGGAGTGATTTATTTAGAACCAAATGATACTTTGATTATTGAATGCGATGCACAAAATTTTCAATACTCGTTTCAATTTAAAGGAGGACTAGGAGTTGACAATAAATGTTTTGCAGAGTATGTGAAAATGAATCCTCGAGAGATGAGTATTTTTAATATGACTCAGTTCAAACAAAATACATATTTCTATCAAGTAAGTCCTAAAAGGGAAAAAGAGATGTTGAATAATAATATAAACCTTTATGAAGAGCTTATGCAAAAAAGAAAGAGAAATGCTCTTGCATTATTAGATAGATATGAACGAACACATCCTGGAAAATTAACGAAAGGTTTTAAGAAATTCTTTAAAGCAGATACTCGATATGATTATGCTTACCATAAATTACTTTATGGAACTATTTTTAAAAATAGATATAATATTACAACGGAGTATTTTAATTTTTTAGAAGAAATTCCATTGTATAGTACTCAAGTAGGTAATCAATGGTATCGAGAATTTATATTAGCTTATTTTGATTATCAAAGTGTAGAAAATAAAGATGATAGGCATAGTTATATTTATCAATATGAAGAAGCAAGTAAAATATTAGAAGATAGAACTCGTGCTTTTTTTCAATCTGAAATAATTACTCGAGCATTTCGTACTAAAGACCATGAGATTATAATGGATAAATATGGAGACTATATGCGCTATCAAGAGTATGGAAATTTTGATTTAAAAGTTATAGAAAATTATGCAAAAGCATTAAAATTTGCAGGAGGAACACAAGCTCCAGAATTTAGTTTGACTGATGTTGAAAATAATGCAATTACATTATCTGATTATAAAGGGAAAGTGATTTATCTTAATTTTTGGGCAACATGGTGTAGACCTTGTATGGAAAAGATGGATAAATTAAAAGTAGTACAACCAGAGTTAGAGAAAGAAGGAATTGTATTTATTAATGTATCATTGGATAGAAAAGAAGAAGTATGGAAAGAAACGTTGGCAAAAAAATCATTTGAAGGTATTCATGTATTAGCATCGGGAGAATTAAATTCTGATATAGCAAAAGCTTATGAGATAAAGGTACTTCCACGATATTTTATAATTAATAAAGAAGGTAACTTTGTAAAGAATCCTAAATCAAGTGATTTGATGATGGTGAAAAATACACTTCTTGATACGAATCAGAATTAAAAGATAAATTTCAATAAATGGATTCGTTACCTTTTATTTAAAAACTTGTCCAAATGAATACATACTTAACAATTCCCCTAGTATCGAATAACATTTTTTTTAAACGAATGAACACTAGGTCAATTATGAGAACAAGAATTTTATTTTTCCTTGCTTTATTTATTTTTAATACTTCACTTTTTGCACAGTATGATGAGGTCGTAGTACATGCAGATCAGATGCCTTATTTTTCAGGTTGCGAAAAATTAAAAAATGGTTCAGAGAAAAAAAGAAGTTGCTCCAATGAATTATTGGTTTCTTTTTTAGCGTCGAATGTTCAATATCCAGAAACTGCTAAAGCGGAAGGAGTTGAAGGAACTGTTTATGTAAGTTTTATAATTGACAAAAACGGAGCAGTAACTTCTCCTACAATAATTAGAGATATAGGAGGAGGTTGTGGAGAGGCTGCGATTGAGGTAGTGAAAAAAATGCCAAATTGGGAACCAGGAAAAATCGAAGGAGAACAAGTAAAAGTGAAATTAAATCTTCCAATTCAATTTTATTTAAAAAATGGAATAAGTAATCCAGTCGAAACAGATGATTATAAAATAACTTGGGGAACTCTAAGAGGAAGTACGGCATCTGTACAGCAACTACAAGAGAATCTTGAAAAGGTAATCATGGTAAGAGATAGATTTGGAGATCCAGTACCTTTTGGAGAATTAACTTTTTCATATAAACGAAAAAATAATTTCCTAACAGCGACAAGTAATGGGCTATTGGATAAAAAACAAACGAAAATAATTAAGAAAGTAAAAGAGGGAGGTAAGTTTTATATAGGAGTAGTCGTGAATGATGGAAATAAAAAAATTAAAATAGGACGAGAATTTGAATTAGTGGAATAGTCTTCGACTATTATTTTTTTATTTTAAAATATAAAAAAGAGGTTAGCAAAATTGCTAACCTCTTTTTTGGTTTGTAAAAGTATTGTTACACTTTTAATATAGATAAAAAAAAGAATCCTCTTCGTCAAGGTGAGAGAAGAGGATTCACATCCCAAAAACAGTTGGAGAAAAATTAATTTCTCCTGCAGTCATATTATCTTATCTGCTAAAGATTCATTCTTCTGTCGCATAATTCTATCAAATTCAAGCATGAGATTATAATTGTTGAACTAATGGAATAGCAGAAGGTTGAACCCAGTCAGCATTTCTCAGTATAGATTTTCTGACTATTTTGGAATGCTTTGCTCATTGAGCTTGCGCCAATCTTTGGAACAGGTTTTTTTTAAGTTTAATACATGAGATGAGTGTTATGATGTAGTCTTTTGATAAATTACATCATAAACAGATCACTAAGTTTTGAATATTACTTTCAAAACATTTTAATTTGAAGTAAATCTTACTTCAAATTGTTTCATAAAAAACGGTGGATATAAAATGAAAAATTTCGGTTGGGATGGAAAGTGATAAACATATTACTAAATATCACAATGCAAATATATATTAATAATTTTAATTTTTAATACCATTAAAAGGGTATTTTTTGAAAGGTTTAAAATTAGCTACTTTTGTGCTAATAATTTAAATAAATATTATGTCTGAAAAAACAGAAAAAAGAACTGATGTCAATGATTTGGGAGAATTTGGTTTAATAGATCATTTGACTAAAAATTTTTCCAATAAAAATAAATCTACTTTTAAAGGAATAGGAGATGACGCAGCAGTTATTGATAATGGAAAAACATATACTGTAGTATCAACTGATATGTTGGTAGAAGGAATTCACTTTGATTTGATGTACACTCCTTTAAAGCATTTGGGATATAAATCAGTTATTGTAAATCTCTCCGACATTTATGCAATGAATGCAATTCCAAAACAGATAACAATGTCTTTAGCTTTTTCAAATCGCTTCTCAGTTGAAGCGTTAGAAGAGTTTTATGAAGGTGTGAAATCTGCTTGTGATAGATACAATGTAGACTTAGTTGGTGGAGATACAACATCATCACCTAAAGGAATAGTTATTAGTGTTACAGCAATTGGCGAAGTGGAAAAGGATAAAATTACATATAGAAATACTGCTAAAGTTGGAGATTTATTATGTGTTACAGGAGATTTGGGTGCGGCATATCTTGGATTGCAAATTTTAGAAAGAGAGAAACAAATATATCTTTCAAGTCCAGGAGTTCAACCTGACTTAGAAGAACAATCATATTTAGTAGGGCGACAACTAAAACCAGAAGCTCAAAAAGATATGATAGAAGGATTTAAAAAAGTAGATTTAGTACCTACTTCTATGATAGATATTTCTGATGGTTTGGCATCTGAGATTTTTCATATTTGTAAACAATCTGGTGTAGGAGCTTTTGTAGAAGAAAGTGGAGTACCTATTCATCCTGATGCGGAACTAATGGCAATAAAGTTTAAAATGGATCCTATCACTTGTGCCTTAAGTGGAGGAGAAGATTATGAATTGTTATTTACTATTGACCCAGATGAAGTGGATAAGGTAAAATATATAGCTGGAATTTATATAATGGGAGAAATTACTAAAGCTTCAGAGGGTATAAAATTACATACGAAAGGTGGGAATATTCATCCTATCAAAGCTCAAGGCTGGAAACATTTTTAAAAGATAAACAGACTGTCTATTTAGTTCCAATAAAAAAAGGTAGTTTATCAATTTTGATAAACTACCTTTTTATTATTTTTAGAAAAAATTATCGACGACCTCTACCACCACGTCTATCGTTACGATCATTTCTACCACCACGTCTATCGTTACGATCATTTCTACCACCACGTCTATCGTTGCGATCATTTCTACCACCTCGATCTCTGTCATTTCTATCATTCCGATCATTTCTATTTGGTCTTTTAGCTTTACTAAGACCATCAAGAGATTCATTATCAGGAATAGATAATTTACCGTCAGACATATTTATTAAATCTTGTTTAATGATTTCATCACTTACGTAATGTTCTTTATTCCAAGTTTTATATGCCATTTTCATATAGCTACCAATCACCAAAAGGAATCCATTTTTCTTAGGACCATCTTCCATTTGAAGAGCCTTCTCTATTAATATTTGAACATTATTTCCATAATGTCGATAGCCACCATTATAAGCAGGATACCCAACAGGTTCAGGTTTTTTGAAATCTGTTTCTGGAGTAGGTATTTCTCCACTTGGAGGCAAAACATCAATATCATATTCAGCTATTCTAAAAATGTGTTTCCATAATTTAGATCTATAGTCATCAATGTTTCTATTTTGAGGATGCATTTGATGCATAAGATCAATTACTTTTTCAATGAAAGCTTGGCGTATCTCACCATCCTCAATTGTTTTAGCATGACGAATTAGCATCTGAACATTTCTGCCATATTCAGGAATAATTAATTTACTCTTTTCAGAGTTATACTCCATGTTATGTGTGGTCATATTATTCGGTAATTTTTTTTTAATAAACAGCTTTCTTATTCTACAGTTACTGATTTAGCTAAGTTTCTTGGTTGATCTACATTACAACCTCTAATTAATGCAATGTGATAAGAAAGTAATTGTAAAGGTATAACAGATAATAAAGGAGTTAAAGGTTCTTCAGTATCAGGTATTTCAATAGTGTAATCTGCTATCTTTCTTATTTCTTGATCTCCTTTTGTTACTATAGCTATAACAATACCTTTACGTGCTTTTACTTCTTGAATATTACTTACAATTTTCTCGTATGCACTTTTGTTAGTTGCAATCACAACCACAGGCATATTTTCATCAATCAAAGCAATAGGACCATGCTTCATTTCAGCAGCAGGATATCCTTCAGCATGAATGTAAGAAATTTCTTTTAGTTTTAAAGCACCTTCTAATGCAATAGGGAAATTATATCCTCTTCCTAAATAAAGGGTATGTTTTGTATTGATAAATTTAGCAGCAAGTTTTTCTATTTGATCATTACACTCTAATGCTTCTTGTACTTTTTGAGGAATTTCTTCAAGTCCACGAAGTAATTGGTGGTAGTAAGATTTAGGAATTGTTCCTCTCTTATATCCCATATTAATTGCCATCAAAGTAAGTGCTGTAACTTGTCCTGTAAATGCTTTTGTACTGGCAACTCCGATTTCAGGACCAGCATGAATGTAAGAACCAGAATCTGTTATTCTAGCTATAGATGAACCAACTGAATTAACTATTCCATAAATTAAAGCACCTTTTTCTTTCGCCATCTCAAGTGCTGCTAATGTATCTGCTGTTTCACCTGATTGTGATAAGGCTATAACTACATCATCCTTATTAATGATAGGGTTTCTATATCTTAATTCGGAAGCATATTCTACTTCTACAGGAATACGAGCAAGTTCTTCAAAAAGGTATTCACCAATAAGTGCAGCATGCCAAGATGTTCCACATGCAGCCATAATGAACCTTTTAGCATTAAGCATTTTTTCTTTAACGTTTTCCTTTTCTATACCTCCAACTCTAATCCATCCTGCAGCTGCATTTAACCTTCCTCTCATACAATCTGCAATAGTATTTGGTTGCTCATAAATTTCTTTGAGCATAAAGTACTCATAATCTCCTTTTTCTAATTTCTCAATATTCATATTGAGATGTTGGATGTAAGGTGTTTGTACTTCGTTGTCAATGGTTTTGATTTCAAAAGTACCGTTAGCATTAACAATAGCAATTTCTTCATCATTCAGATAAACAACTTGGTCTGTGTATCCAACAAGAGGGGTAGCATCAGAAGCTAAAAAGAATTCGTCTTTTCCTATACCAACAACTAAAGGGCTAGCTTTTCTTGCAGCAACAAGTTGAGTTGGATTTTCTTTATCTAAAACAACAATTGCATATGCTCCTACAACTTGACTAAGTGCTATTCTAACAGCTTCTTCTAAAGGGAGATTATCTTTTTCTTGAATAGCTCCAATAAGATGAACTAAAACTTCTGTATCAGTATCACTTTGAAATGAATGCCCATCTTTGATTAATGCTTCTTTTATAGTCGCATAATTTTCAATAATACCATTATGAATAAGTGTTAATCTTCCGTTTTGGCAAGTATGAGGGTGAGCATTGACATCATTAGGTTCTCCGTGAGTAGCCCATCTTGTATGACCAATTCCAACTTTTCCTTCTAAATTTTTTCCTTTTACAAAAGAAGTTAAGTCATTCACCTTCCCCTTTTTTTTGTACATATGTAAATCATCATTAAAAAGAGCAATACCAGCGCTATCATAGCCACGATATTCTAACCTTTTTAATCCTTTTACAATAATAGGGTAAGCGTCTTTTTTTCCAATATAAGCTACAATTCCGCACATAATAAGGTTTGTTTTATTGATTAATAGTATAAGTTACGTTCATTTTAATAGGATATGTAGAATGATTTGGACCGAATATAATAGACCTTTGAGCATTTTGGGCTTTAGATAGAGCTGAGATAAATATTTCATCAGTTGTTTCAATACCATCTATCATATCTTGAAGGTGGTCAGAAATATTCATAGTATATTTCCATAAAACCATGTTATCTTGGTTAACACTAGTTAGATTTCCTCCAAAAACTCCAGTCAAATTACCTAGGTTTAACGCAGTCTCCAAATCGCCGATGATAGTTAAATCACCGTCTTCATTCTTTTTCGATATAAGTAGTTGATCTAAAGGATTTTCATGAAAAATTGGTTGGTCTTGGGGTAAAATTGTGGCGATTGTAAATTCTAATTGAGCTTGATTTACAATTGCATTTTGTAGGTTTCTCGCATAAGGGATACTCAATTTAGCATTTAATCCCGACATTCCTTGTATAAATACTAAACTATCACCTACAAAATCATTTTCATCTATAAATGGTTCTACTATAGACCCATCATAATCATGTTCAAAAGTTACCATTTGTGCTGCATTAGAATTAACGCTAAAACGATAGAATAGTGTATCCGATGGAGTAGTATAATATAAATATAAACCACCTAAAGACGAAGTAAGGTCAAATGCCATCATTAACTCTGAATTGCTAGCTCCATTCGGAGTTCCTTGTACTTGAACTCCTTTAAAAACATTAAGTAAATTTTCATCACTTTCATAATATTGCATGGAGTTAGCATTAAATAGATAATCTTGAAAAAGTGGATGATCAAGATCCGAACCATTCATAACTATTCTCAATTGAGGAGGTTTGATAGTATCTCCTATCTCTATAGTTGTAGTTGTAACTGTAGAAATTGAGGAAAAAGTAGTATCAAATAATGCAGGATTAACTGTAGCTGAAGTTAATAGATCACCTACAGAAAACACTCTGTTAGAATGATAAGATTCATTATTGTCCATATCTTCATCTAATAGATATACCGATATATCTTGCTCAGTATTTATTTCGCCATAAAAATTTGAAGTATCATATACCATTACGAAAACAGCAGAGTCTAAAGTTATTTCTCCAGATGCAATTCCATCGAATGTACTAGCATCAGGAGTACCAGTTAAACGTAATTGTTTATTAATAACGGAAGTACTTTGTCCAAAAATAGGGTCCTTTAGATCGCCACATAAGTACGAACTTAATAAACTTAGACTATTAAATGTTCGTACGGAGTCTTCCTCCACGGATGAAGCAAGAATAGTCAATGTATCCATAAATTCTACATCTGCTCGATCAGGATTTACAACTTCTCCACCTATTATACTAGGTTCATTGCAAGATGTTCCTAATCCTAAAAGTATTAAGAAACTTGTTGCAAAAATGATTTGCTTAAATATTGTCTTTTTCAATGATATTGTATTTTATGGCATCTGCTTTATGCGAAAATGCCGAGGGTACTCAAAATAAATCTCTCTTTACTATAAACGCAAAACCAGATTCTACCAGTTGGGTGTTAAACCATTATTAAGGTAGAATCTGGTATTGACTTTTCTATTCAGAGTATTTTTTGAGTCAATAAAAGAAAGGTGTTATTCAACCTCTTGTTCTAATAAAGAATTAAAAAACTCAAGGTAAGCGGCTAAGTATTCTTCTTCGCCTTTATATTCTAAAACAGGTTTATCTGTTTCTTCTATAATTTTTGAGGTAGCTTTTGATAATTTTTCACTACCAGTAATAATCGCATCACAATAAGTAGCAGCTCCATTATGAAGGCTTACATTTTTACCGCTTTTGTATGCAGCTAAATCTTCAGCTTCTAAGTTGTTAATTGATGCTTTGTCATAAAAAGAATCCGTAAATGTTTTTTCAAGAGAATTATCATAAAGTGAATAAACCACTTTAGAATTCTGAAAAATAGGTTCGTTTTTATAAGCTGATTTCAAATATAGTGGAACCAAACTTGTCATCCAGCCATGGCAATGGATGATATCAGGTGCCCAACCAAATTTTTTCACAGTTTCTAAAACACCTTTACAAAAGAAAACCATTCTGTCAGCATTGTCGTCAAATGGTTTGCCTTTAGCATCTTCAAAAACGGATTTTCTTTTGAAAAAATCGTCATTATCTAAAAAGTAAACTTGTAATCTAGCTCCTGGTAAGGAGGCTACTTTTATTATTAACGGAAAATCATCATCATCAACAATGATATTCATTCCAGATAGACGAACGACTTCATGTAATCGGTGTCTTCTCTCGTTAATTGTGCCAAATCGGGGCATTAATACCCGGATTTCAAATCCTTTTTCTTGTACGTATTGTGGCAGTTTTCGAGCTATTCCTGAAATTTCAGAAAGAGCAGTATAAGGATTCATCTCTTGGGTTACTATCAAAACTTTCTTCTTCTCCATAAAACTACGTAGTATATTTTTTTATGTAAATATTGATTACTTCAATGAACAGGTGTACAAAAGTAAGAAAAATTCCTCATTTTTTATGACTTTTGTCTCGTTCTTATTGTTAAGACCTTAGAGTTAGTCTAAATTTAACAAACTGATTATCAATAATTTATGAATTTAACTTGGTATTAAATGAGCCATTTACTGCTTCATATATTATAGTAAATTTATTAGTTGTTAGCGTAAACGATTGATAATCAGTTTGTTAAATTTTTATACATTCTATTATTTATTTAAAATGTCTTTGACATATATTTTCAAACAACTTATTCTTATAAATCCAACTGTTAAATCAGCAATTTATTATGATTTTATTTAAAAAAGTTCATCAACTCCAAACCTATATTAAACAACTTAAAGAAGATAAAAAGAGTATAGGTTTTGTTCCAACCATGGGTGCACTTCATAATGGGCATCTTTCATTAATTGAAAAAGCTAAAGCAGAAAATAATTATGTAGTCTGTAGCATTTTTGTAAATCCTACACAATTTAATGAGGTTAGTGACCTTGAAAAATACCCAAGAACTGCTGGGAAAGATATTAAATTATTAACATCCATTGGAACCGAAATATTATTTATGCCTCCTGCAAAGGAAGTGTATCCTGAAGGATTAGATACTACTTTGAAATTAGATTTTGGAAATTTAGCTGATGTAATGGAAGGGGAATTTCGATCGGGGCATTTTGACGGGATGGCTCAAGTTGTTAATCGTCTATTAAATATTGTCCAACCTCATAATTTATATATGGGACAAAAAGATTTCCAACAACTTACTATAGTAAGAAGTATGTTGAAACAATTAAACTCTGATGTTAACTTGGTTATGTGTCCAATCATCAGAGAAGAAGATGGACTGGCAATGAGTTCAAGAAATGTTAGATTGACTGCTGAAAATAGAAAACTATCTGTTAAGTTGAATCAAACACTCAAAAGAGCCAAAAGTATGATTAATGAAAAAAATCCTTCAAAAATTAAAGCTTGGGCGATGAAAGAATTAAGTATTCCTGAATTCAAACCAGAGTATTTTCAAATAGTAGATGGAATCACACTTCAACCTATTGATGATTTTGAAGGTACGGATTTTGCAGTTGCATGTACAGCAGTTTGGGTAGGGGAAGTTAGACTTATTGATAATTTAGTTTTAAAACCTTAAATTTGTGTCACCTTCCATAAATTAACTTCCTTTTTCAAAACTGATTATTAAATTAAATTTGTTTTTGTGACTTATTTGCAAAACAATTCGTTTAATTATTTAACATTATCATTAACAAACAAAATATAATTTTTACTATGTTCGTAACCGTATTTAAATCAAAAATCCACAGAGCCACTGTTACTCAGGCTGATCTTAATTATGTAGGAAGTATAACCATTGATGAAGATTTGATGGAAGCAGCTAACATGATCGAAGGTGAACGTGTCCAAATTGTAAACAATAATAATGGTGAAAGATTGGAAACTTATATAATTAAAGGAGAAAGAGGATCGGGTGTTGTTTGCCTAAATGGTGCTGCTTCTAGAAAAGTTGCTGTAGGCGATATTATAATTATTATGTCATACTTAAGTATGGAGTGGGAGGCTGCAAAAAAATATAAACCAATTACAGTTTTTCCTGATGGAAAAAATAAATTGCCTAAATCTAAAAGAAAATCTCGAGCTAAATCTAAATCGAAGTCAAAGAAAAAATAATTAGTAAAGAAGCCATTTGTGTTTTATAAAACACA
>JALZVK010000182.1 GCA_023301005.1 Saprospiraceae bacterium
AAAAAAAAAAATATAATTATTCTGAGAGGCGATAAATAGAGTAATTACGCTATATTTCAATTATTCATATAAAATAAAAGCTAATTTCTCAGACGAGGAAAATATAAAAACTCGCCCTGGGGCGAGTTTTTATAGGTATTTACAAATATTATTAAAAATCGTTTTACTTCTTTTGAAATCCAAAATGCCAAATAATCCAAGCGACAAAGGCTCATCCCATTGGTCATACGAAGAATAACCATACTTGTTCAAGGGCACGTCCTCATTCTATAAATGCTGGACCAAAACTCCTCGCAGGATTTAGTGACGCTCCTGTAACAGGTAATATTGCAAGAATTATAACTGTCAGTGTAAGACCTATAGCAACTCCTGCCATATCATTTACTGCTTTCTTAGATGTACAAGCGAAAATAACAAGTACAAATATAGCTGTGAATATTACCTCTGTTATCAGAGCTGATGTCATTGAATATTCTCATAGATATCATTCACCAAAACCATTCGTTCAAAGATTTTGATTTGAACCAGCAATTATCATAAGAGTGACAGCAGCAAGAACTGCTCCAGATATTTGACATGCTACATATCCTATAAACTCTCATAATCACATTTTTCTTCTCAAAAGCATTCAAAAACTCACAGCAGGATTTATGTGGCATCCTGATATATGTCCTATCGAATATGCCATAGCTGTTACTGTTAAACCGAATGCCATCGCTATCCCAAGATAGCCAATATTATCACCATTTAACACTGCAGCACTACATCAAACAAGTACTAATACAAAAGTTCAAAAGACTTCTGCAACATATTTTTTCATACTATCATACATTAAATAATAAGTTTCTACACCTTAAATATACCTTTATAACATTTTTTTACAAGCATTTACCTATTGAAAACACGCATATTTATACCAAAGTATATATTATTTAAAATTAATTTTTTATTAAAAATATCATATTTATTTTAAGAAAGCATAAGAAAAAAGAGAGTTTTTTTGAAAAACTCTCTTTTTTCAGTATAACTTTTAAAATACTTTCAATTACCCTAATATATGCAAACGGAACTACAAAATATAAAAAATAGTTTTTTAGAAAATATAAAGACTATTTCTTCTGAAGAAGCACTCAAAGAGCTAGAATCTCAATATCTTTGAAAAAAATGAGAACTCAAGAAAATACTTGCCTGAGTAAAAGACCTGAGTATTGAGGAAAAAAAGACTATCTGAGTTGCTTCAAACGAACTCAAAAAAGAGATCATTGCAAGCATTGAAACAAAAGCAATAGAACTCGAAAGACAAAAATATAAAGATATAGAAGAAAAAGAAGCCATTGATGTTACGCTTCAATTCCCTATTAAAAATGCTGGACACAAACACCCTATTTCAATTACTTCTGAGCTACTTGAAGACATATTCATATCTATGGGGTTCAAAGTCGAAGATGGCCCCCATATAGAAGATGAAACTCACAACTTTGATAAACTCAATATACCAGATAATCATCCTGCTCGTGACGTATGGGATACTTTTTGGCTGAGTGATGAAATAAACAAAGAAAGACAAACATGAGAAAAACTTCTCCTAAGAACTCATACTTCACCCGTACAAATAAGAACTATGCTAAAATGAGAGCTTCCCATAAAGATAATTGTTCCAGGAAGAGTTTTTCGTTTTGAAAGAGAAGATGCTCGTCATACCTCAAACTTTTATCAACTCGAATGACTCGTTGTAGGAGAAAAAGTAACATTCTGAGATCTTAAATGGACGCTTGATACTGCGATGAAACAACTTCTCTGAGAAGACACAAAAACTCGTTTCAGACCAAGTATCTTCCCTTTTACTGAACCAAGTGCTGAGGTAGATGTAAGTTGTCAGATATGTTCTGGAAATACATGAGGAAACTGTAGAATGTGTTCTGGAACTGGATGGGTTGAGCTTCTTGGAAGTGGAATGGTTCATCCAAAGGTTCTTGAAATGTCTGGTATAGATCCTGAAAAATACTCAGGTTTTGCATTTGGTATGTGAATCGATAGGATAGCAGCTCAAAGATTCTGAGTCAGTTCTAGTAGAAACTTCTATCTCTCAGAGCTTCAGCTGAATGAACAGTTTTAAATAAAAAACTCTCGATAATTCGAGAGTTTTTTATTTAAAATAAACTCAAAGTATTTTTTTGTTTATCTTCTAGTACTATTACTTTTTTATCAACAAGCTCGACAAAGCATTTCACCGTAGCTTCTACATCAACCATGGCATCATGTGCCCCAATAAAATATTCTCAGAATAAAGTTTTATAAAGCTCTCATAGTTTTGGAAGTTTATACCCTGGTGAACCGAGCATTTTCTTCGGGAGTTTGCAATATTCACGACTTCCATACATTGTACAAATAGATTGAACAGGCTTATATTCATATTCTTTTTCGAGTCTTTTCATTTCAAGACGAAACATAGATTCATCATACTCTATATTGTGCCCAACAATAGCATCCGCTTCATTTACATATTTCAAAAAACTTTCATACTGCACTGTAAAATCTTCTTTTCCTGCAACATCTATATCATATAGATGATGAACCTGGCTCGAGGCATATGGTATCAAAATAGGAGGTTTCACAAGCTGATTTACTCTCTCTATCTCTGTCCATTTTCCATCTTTTAGTTCTCACATAATACCAGCAAACTGTATAATATATGGTTGTTTATCAAGATTCGTTATTTTCTTGTCTATAAACCCTGTTGTCTCTGTATCAAATACAAATATTTTCAAAATTCAATATTTAAAGGAAATTATTATTGTAAGAGTCTAAAAAAAATGTATATTTTGTAAAGAAATTAACTATACAAAAAATGAGTCTTTGGCAAACACCTGAATGGAACAACATGTTAGAAAAAACCTGACAAGTAGAAAAATATATTTTCATCTGAAATATCTATATTCAAAAACGTCAGATATCACTCAAACAATATGGACTCTTTTGCATGGGAGTAAAACAAAGTCAGATAACTGATAGCTTTCTAGCAGAAGCTAAATCGTTATGCAAGCAAGAAAAATCACTTTTCTTACAAATAGAAAGCCTAGATTATAATGGAGATTCAGAGCTATCATGAAAAGATTTCAAAAAATGATATTATAAAAAGTTTATCACTCCCTATACTGCAATTATAGACTTGTGACTTTCAGAAGATGAAATTCTCGCTCTTATGAAGCCAAAAGGCCGTTATAATATTCGCCTTGCTGCAAAGAAATGAATCAATATTACATTCCCAAAAAAAACTAATGACAATATAAAAATATTTCATGAACTTTCTTCTGAAACCACAAAAAGAGATAACTTTTCATGACATAGCTTTGAATACTATAAAAAATTTCTTAATTTATTAGAGCATTCAGCTCTTATTTTTGCCTCAAATGAAGGGAGAGTTATTGCTGCCGGAATATTTACTTTTAACAAAAACAGCAGTTATTACTATTACTGAGCATCAACAAGCGATTCAAAATATAGAAATATGATGGCTCCTTATCTGCTACAATGGTCAGCGATACAACATGCAAAAAAAATAGAATCAAAAATCTATGATTTTTTATGAATTTCTGGTGAATGAGATTATTATGATGCTTCTCTCGCATGAGTTACAGATTTCAAAAAGAAACTCAGCAAGAACAATCCTCTTGTTTCTGAAAGTCTTATATACCTACATTCTCCCCTTAGATATTCTCTTTTAAATATTTTAAGAAAACTTAAATAGATTAAAAATTATTTTTTAAATAAGTCAATATCAATATACCTTACTCGGTATATTTTTTTCTTATGAAAATGTATCAATTTTTGTTTTATAGAGAAAAATATGATGTAATAATACTATAAAAATATTATTAATATCAAAATTATGAAAAGGAGACTTCTAATTTTTATCATAATCGTACTTAGAATATTTAGCTGACTTAAACCCGAAACGGCATCTGCCGTACTTATAGACTGATGGTACAGTGCAGCGCCAAATATCAGGATAAGCCTTGATCCAAGTCACTCAGAATATGGAAGTTTTAAATGGACAGCATGAACTCCAGGTGAGGTAAATGAAAGCCGTACAAGTGTATGTTCAACAGGTAATACTTTTCATACTATCAATTGAACAACAGGAACAATAAATACAAATACTAATGATTTTACTGATGATTGACAGTATACTCTTTCTGTTTGTCAATGAACTAACGTATTAGATATATCAACTTATAGAGTATTTGAATTTGGTCCGTATAATATTGATAGAAATAGACCAAATTCAGCAACTTTTTACGTAAGAGAGGGAAGCAATGTCATTAATAATGGGGGAATAGTTTCAAATCCCAATACTTTAAGCATACAAATAACCGAAGCATGATATAGGCAACCTCACAATAATAATCACAGAATTGAAAATGCTAAAATAGGACCAAGTCCTTGGACTACTTATGTTGAAATTTTTAGAGATGGTAGATGGCAATCTACACATAGAAACGAATCAGATTCCAGGACAGTATGGAAATGAGATCAATTTAATATCAGTTCCTCAAACAGTATATGACCAGATGGTCTTTATGAATTACGTACTTACTCGGTAGATGCGTGAGGTAGTAGTAGTCGCAATACATTCACTTTTAGAATTGACTCAAGACCTCCTGAAATTACTGCAAGTCCAAGAGATGTTGAGTGGGACGTGAGGCTTCCAGATAATACTTATTGAAATGGAACTTCGAGAGTGAAATTTCAAGAATCAGGTCCTATAGGAACAACTATTACTGCTACTGATGCAAGTGGAATTAGCTGGGCCAGATACAGGTGGAATGATTCAAATTGTAATACTAATTTTAATCCAAATGGAGAATGGGTAACTGTTCCTGGTCGAGGAACACATACTCTACATGTATGTGTTGGAGATATAACAGGAAGAACTACTACTGAAACATATAGGTTTTTCCAATACGACAACAGTACTCCATCAGTTCCAACACTTAGCAGTCCAACACATCAAATAGCTGAATGGAGTAATGAAGCAAGAGTACTCGTAAATTTTACAACAAACAATGTATGACCGAGTCCTTATTTTCATCTATGGTGTCTCGATCAAACTGATTCATGTACTCCTTTTTTTAATCCAGTATGGGGAAATGCACCTCTTTCTAGTGGAGCTCTATGATTAGGTGGAAGCAGAGCTGATTTTACAGTCCCTAATGATGGACAGTGGTTTTTCAGAGTATCTACCGTTGATGCTGGATGAGTTAGTCCTCCATACACTTTTGGTCAATTTTATATAGATACATGATGAGCAGGGTGA
This sequence comes from Saprospiraceae bacterium, assembly GCA_023301005.1. Classification (GTDB taxonomy): domain Bacteria; phylum Bacteroidota; class Bacteroidia; order Chitinophagales; family Saprospiraceae; genus CAJQQY01. Next base: position 5,318 of record JALZVK010000182.1, read on the forward strand.
AAAGATTTTCAAGGAAATGATATATGAGTAAATGATGTTGATCTTGAACTGCATCCTTCAGCATGAGGGTGGTCTAGAGATGATAGAATAGTAACAATGACCGTAAATGATTGATCTACTAATACACAGGCTAGTTGAATTGAATCTGCTGAATTCATATGGGCTAATTCAGCTACACCAGTTTCTAGTGCGTGAAATAATAATTGTAATATCAATTATACTTTAGAAAATAGTGTTGTACAAAGAAATTGAACAAGTTTTTGATGATGATGAGCACTTTCAGTTAGTTGACAAGCAAGCACTGCAAATTTTGAATATGATTCTAGTTATCAGCTAGTAGTATGTTCATACGATAGAGCAGGAAATGAATACTATAACGAATATGGTCCGTATAAACTCGATAGACATACTCCAGCAGCTCCAACTATTACCGTTACAAATCCTTCTTGAAATATCTCGAATTGAGACTGGGTAACTGATAATAATATAACTGTAAACATAGAAGAGGCATGAGCCAGAAACTCTAGATTTACAGACGCTACAGCTTGAAGTGGAAACAGAGTTTTAAATGAATATGTCTGACCAAGCCCATGGGAAACATTTTATTGTATTGGCTATTGAGCAGCAGGAAGAAATTGTAACCCTACTAGCTCAATTCTTTGATCTAGTAATGAAGCAACATCATTAGTCTCAAGATGATGAGAAATAGACATTGATGCACCTTCGGGATGATGGCGTGATGGTGAGCGGACTATAAGAACATATAGTGAAGATACGGGGACAAATA
>JALZVK010000183.1 GCA_023301005.1 Saprospiraceae bacterium
AAAAATTAGTGCATACCCTTTGGTACGGACTCATTTTTTTATGAAATCATATTGAAAAAGAATCCTTCAAGGGGGTAGACTTTTTAATTCCTACTCCCTAAATCATTTGCTAAGAAACGGTGAAAGAATAAGAGCTTGTTTGGAAATTAGATTTTTATCTCAAAATATAATTCCACAACAAGCTCTTAGTTAAGTATTTATACTTTCGAGTAACTAATTATTTAAGATCAGTACAACAGACATCAACACAAGAACTCATTGAACAAGGGGAAAGTGAATTTGTAGAATTTAAATCCACTCTAAGATGGAATCTGAAGGCGGATAAAAAAGATAAGAATATTACTCATGCTATACTTAAAACAATAGCTGCTTTTCTTAACTCAGATGGAGGTATATTACTTGTAGGAGTTAGCGATGATGGAAAAATATTGGGACTAGATATTGATCGCTTTGAGAATGAGGATAAGATGTTTCTATTCTTAACTAATACCATCAAGTCGCAGTTAGGTACTTTGCATTTGGAAAAAATTAACTATCATATAGAAAAAATTAACGGTCAAGAAGTATTGCGTATAGATATGCAAAAAGGAATTGATCCTTGTTATTTAGCAAAAGAAAATTTAGAGTATTTGTACATTAGAACGGGCCCATCTACAACCGACTTACAATTGTCCAAAGTTTATGATTATATTAATAATCGGTTTGAAAATTGAATCAAAAATTTCTTTCAAATACAAATTTTTAGTTAGATAATTTATTCCTTCCTTGCATTCAACTCATAAATACAAGAGTTTAGGGAGTAGGAAATAAATAATTTATAAGATAATTGTTTGCTCTCCCAATTAGTTTTAATTTTGACATGGGTTATATAACATCATAAACGAAATACATGATCTCTTTGGTAAAAATATTACTGCTAATTACTGCTATATCTTTAGTCAATATAAACCTAATTGGTCAAGTTAAGCCTAGTTTTTTTCCTGAAGATTTTATTACCAATGAAGCTTTAAAAGCTCGTTGTTATTGTAGCCCTGGAGTAAAAAATAAATCTATGTCTAGAGGTGCAGCCATTTCCTATAATTGGTTAAATAGAGGAACCTTCAATGAACAAGATTATAGTTTTACTGATGATTTAAGTCGATACAATAAATTTCAAAATTTCAAAATTAAACTCAAAGCTCCAATCATACTTAAAGATAATTTCAAATTATTAATTGGCTATAGTTACTTCTCAGAATTCTTTGACTTTCAAAATATTGGTACTGATTTTAATTATGTTTTTAATGAATTAAATAATCAATCATTAAAAAGTAATTCGTTGAGTTTGATTATTTCAAAACCACTTAACGAAACAAGATACCTTGCCTTTAGATTCAAATACTCCGCTAGTGGTGATTATGAAAATTTATTTTCTTTTGAAAGTCAATATGCTATTTATAAATTTGCTGGATTCTATGGAATCAAACCTCATGAAAATTTAGAGTGGGGGATAGGATTAGGAGTCTCAAAAAGTTTCCGTAGAAACAATATACTTCCGTTCATTTTATTTAATAAAAATTTCAATAAAAAATGGGGAATTGAAGCAGTTTTCCCAGGACTCATATTTGGAAGGTATAATTTAAATACTTCTAATATTTTTCTATTTGGAGCAGAGTACAATAGTGAAAGTTATCGGATAGATTCTGATAATGAATTACCACTTCAACAGTTCGCTTATGCATATAATCATTCTGAAATAATAACTTCCATTAGGTATGAACATCGCTTTACCCCTTGGGTGTGGGGAGCGATCAAAACAGGTTATCAATTTAATTTCAGTAGTGATTTTGAAACAAAAAATGAGATTGTAGCTGATTTCAATGCTAACCCAACAGGTGCATTATTTTTAAATCTAAGTATCTTTATTTCACCCCCAAATAAAGATCAAGAGCATACATACTAATATCTCAATCATAACAAAACAGAATTATGCAGTTTCGGATGATGTCTTTATTACTTCTCTTAAATCTTCTTTGAAAAATACAAAAGAACTAATCGGATTTTACCATATACGCTTGGAATATTTCACTTCTGATGAAGAAAATATTATAACATTCGGTTCTGGATTTGCCTTTTAATCATTCCTTAGTTCGCATTCCTAATATAACAGCCCCCTAATAAATTGTCGTTTTTATAATGATTTGTAGTCCGATATTTTTATAGTAGGATAATACTATTTTAAAAACACTACTTAACATAAAATAAATTATACGCCTTTTGGATTTACTTTAAAATAAATGCCTATTTCTTCTTCACTTTTTTAAGTTCCTTTTGCATATCACTAGCAAAGCGATTAGTCTCCAAAGCATTATCCTCAATCTTTCTCAAATAAAATTGATAAGTATCTAACCACATTTGTGCTTTAGCCTCTTTAAGTTCTATATAATCGGCATAGACACCCAACTTAAATGCAGGACTAATTGCAGAGCAAAATTCCAACGCAATTGCATTATGCGCAAATGTTCCACCATATTTTCCAGCACTAGAAATAATCCCTTTTGCATTGGTTTGTTCTATCCATTTTTTAGCAGACATACTAAACCTTACTGTACCCGCATTCATTCTAATGTCCTCATATTGCAGTACATTAAAACTGTCAACATTATATTTCAATTCCCATTCTTTTAAAAACTCTATAGTGCCTATTAAGCTAAACCAATTCCCAATGATTTTTCCCGTTTTATCACCTACTACTTTTGCCAAATCCGTAATACATAGATACTCTCCAAAGTCAGTAATTTTCACTCGTACTTCTACACCATTAAGATTAATCGTTTTATTTTTTTTCATAATTCTTATTTTAAATCTGTCTTTACGCTTTTCCAATGTACTGCAATTTCAGGATATTAGAATTGAAACACCTTATATACTATCATTCATTCTTAAATCTTGTTTTGATTTTTGATTTCTTTTTAGAAGAAATTTTATAAGCGCAAATTTATAAAATATGTCAATAGTCACATTTAAAAATAAAGATAGTTTTAATTCATCTTTTTAAAAATACATATCACATTTCCATTTTATAAAAGGCAAGATTCTTGCTTTATTATTCATGTGAGGGGTTTAATATTTTATAAAAACAACCCTACCTGTTTTTTACAACACATAACCGATTTAAAGTTGATGAGTAAATGTTGAGATAATGTTTGAATCCTTTGTTATAGAAAACAGTAGCGAGAACCCCACATTGGTTCTAATATTATATACTGTACTTTTTTGTTTTTTACTTTCCTCCCTTTTAGCTTTTACCTACGAAAAAACTTCTCGTGGGATGTCTACACCTGTAAACTTTCTTCAAAGTTTAATTTTGACATCTATCGTTACTGCAACAGTTATGCAAGCTATTGGAGATAGTGTTGCAAGAGGATTAGGCATGTTAGGTGCATTATCAATTATTAGATATAGAACCACATTAAGAGATCCTCGAAACTTAGCATTTGTTTTTGGTTCGATAGCTGTAGGAATCGCTTGTGGTATTTATGCATTTATTATTGCAATCATAGGAACGATTGGTTTTTGTATTTCAGCATTCATTTTGAGGTTTACCTCTTATAGTCGTACAAATAATCTCGTAGGAACATTAAGGTATGAAGTTCATTATAACTCTAAAAAAGTAGAAGCTGAAAATATGATGGATGAATATTGTAAATATCGTATTTTAAAAAAATATAAAATCGGTAAAAAACTGGAAACAGAAATGACCTTCGTTGAATATGAATTTAAAGTCAAATTAAACAATGATGAGAAAGGTTTAGAACTATCAGAAAAATTAGAAGCGATTCACGGAATAGAAGGTGTCAAATTAAATATGCAAGATGCAAATGAAGATATTTAAATGAAAAAATTTAATATATATATAGTGATGGTTTTAGTGGGGCTTGCAATATTACAATTGCAAAGTAATCATGGAAAGAAGACTGTTATGTTTTATGGTTTTGCCGAAACAAAAGAAACAGAGATAAACCTTGATCATCCTATTGAAGTGAATAAAATAATGGTTACTTCTGGTCAAAGAGTTTTTGAAGGAGATTTATTAGTTGAAGTAACTCAAGCTGATTTTGGTTTTAAACAAAATAATATTAATCACCAAATGGAAGGACTGAAAGCAGAAGCTGTGATGTGGGAAAGTAATATCCGTTCTGAAATAGCTAAATTATCAGCTCAAAGAACAGCCATGCAAGGTGAAATAAGTTCTCAGATCAGACAACTAGAGGTAGAACAAAAAGTCAATAAAGCCTTATTAGAAGATCTGGAAACTATATATGTACCTAATCAAAAAACATTAGATCCTATTTCTGTAAAAATAAATAGTCTGAAAAAAGAATTAGAACTTTCAGTTAGACCTTTGACTTTGCAAATCAATAAGTTAAAGCAATCTTTAAGAAATGGTAATAGTCCGTCGAAAGTGCAAATGGAAAAATTGAAAGACGAAATGGATTATTATGATGAAGAAGCATCGAAACTTTCTATCGAAGCACCACTTGATGGAATTATTGGTAATGTGTTTTGCAAAGAGAAAGAGAACATTGATGCATTCGCTACCTTAATTACTTTTTATGAAAAAAATCCAACTATGGTTAAAGGATTCGTTCATGAAAATTTGATCTTGGAAGTAGAAGTCGGTGATACTTTAGAAGCTATTTCACATCAACATGAAGAACATAGATGTAAAGGTGTTATCACAGGAATGGGTTCTCGTATTGTAGAAATCCCTGAAAGACTTAGAAAAAATCCAACCTTTAAAACTTACGGTAGAGAAGTATTAATTGAAATTCCGCCAACTAATTATTTCTTGCAATCGGAAAAAGTAATGCTGAATTTAGTAAAAGAAAGTAAAGACTCTCGTTTCTTAGGAATGTTTGCAGATAGATTTTAAAATCGTTTTATCGTTCCTTATTTCATATCTATAGCGTCTTATTGTAAAACTGGTATAAGTATTGAATAGAATAAATATAGATTTGTTCTAATATAACACTAGTTGCGAGAATGAGGCATATAATTTTTTTCATTTTATTTATGGCGACTGTAGCTCCTACAGTCAAAGCACAACTTTCTGTAAAGGATATTCTATCCTCTTACAGAAAAGAGAAGGCTTTTATTCGCCAACAAGAGAAAATGAAATATATAAATAATCATACCTATGATTTGCCTTGGATAGATGGATTAGAAATTCGTACTTCAACTAATGATTTCAATTTAAGAGAGCAAGAATTTACCGCTCGGATTACTCCAAATTCTAAGGCGGAAAGAGAAAGTCAAAAAGCATATCAACAATCTTATATAAAAGCGCATCAAGCAGATGAGCAAATTTTAGCGAGTGAGTTTTTGGAAGAACGCTATCGATTGGTCGTAGATGCGTATTTTCTAGAAACATTGATCCGTTTGAAAACTATCTATTCGAGAGTATATTCGGATAGAATGAAAGTTTTAAAAAAGAGTGTCAATCTTTCTGGTTTTGATATTAATGATTTGATAAAAGCGGATGATGCATTGAAGGAAATACAAAGAGAAATTGTGGAACTAGAAGAAGCATTAAAATTCTCTCAAGGTGTACTTTCTGATTGGACGCTAAAAAAAAGTAAATTACATATCGTAGATGATTTTATTGATATTTCGGACTTGGTGGAAGTGGCGAGGAAGTTAAGAGTAGATCCTATGACTCATATAAAATTATTGAAGTGGACATTAAATGTAGATCAAGCTCGACGTAAACTTGAACTTTCAACTGCTGAAAATAAAAAAGTGATTGACTTCTTTCAAGCAAGATATGGTACAAGTAATGAACCAAATTTCCGTTCCGATTTCTCTTTAGGTATGGGATTTACCATTCCATTAAAAAAATCTCAACAAATAAAAACGAGTGAGTTGAAGGTAGAGAAAATGGTGAATGAAAATAGCTATGCGAATATAAGAGAGGAACTGACGGAAAGCATGGAACATATTCTTACTCAAATGGAAACTCAATATCGAATATACCAACTCATAGAAGAACAAATCAGTAATAGCCAAGCTAATTTCGTTTTCCAACAATATAAAAGTATTGGTGGCGCACCTGCTTTGACTTTATTACAATTGAAGGAAAGTGATTTGAAAAAAGAGTTAGAGCTTTTTAAAGTGGAGCAAAATATTTATAATCTATATATTGAATTGTTAGTCGTATCAGGTCGAATTAGTACAATGCCTTTGAAGAATTATTTATCAAAAGAGCAAGAGCGATTTTAATAAAGCTAAACAGGATTTTATTTATTTTTTAAATTTCTTTGATTCCAAGATGAGTGATTTTCAAATTCTGGAAATATAATATTCTGATGAGTCAGTCCCGTAGTGTCTGTCAACGTATTCATAAAAGTAATAATATCACGTTTTTCTTTTTTTGATAAATTCAAAGGCGCAGACGATAACGTAGGATACTCATACTCCAATCCCATTCCAACTCCCCCACCCTGATTATAAAATTCTACAACCTCATCCAAAGTAGCAAACAATCCATTATGCATATAAGGTGCAGTCAATTCGATATTTCGAATAGTAACCGTTTTCATAGAATTTAAAAAATGAGGATATTCATCTCTAGCTAAATCATTGAGTAATCGTCCTCCATCCAAATCTTTTTGAGGATGAATCGTATCCAAACCTAAAGTCATTCCCAATACTTCAGATTCTGCCTCTATATAATATGGAGGAACAGTACCATTAAATATTGGCGCAAAATGACAAGTTCCACATGCAGCTTTTCCCATAAAAAGATTAAAACCATTGATAGCATCTTTTGAAATATGATCGACCTCTCCCCTAGCATATTGATCAAATGGACTATTAAAAGATTTTAAAGAATTGACATAAGCAGCGATAGCATTACTGATGGAACGCCGATTAATTCTTTTTTTGCCAACTCCTTTATAAGCTTTTTCAAATAACTGTACATAGGTTGCACTTTGATTGAGGCGGGCAGAAATTTCATAAAAATTAATATTAAACTCTAAGGAATCATTCACAACATGAGCGACTTGTTTTTCTAAATTAAAGTCACGCATATCCCAAAAGAATCGAGAAGTATATCCCGCATCAATCAAAGTCATGGAATTTCTTTTGGTAAATATGCCTTCGATACTTGTTTTACTTTTTGGTAAATGATCCGTAAAAGCTTTGTTAGGATCATGACAAGACGCACAAGACATCTTTAAGTCTTTAGATAAAATCGGATCAAAGAACAAAATTTTTCCCAATTCTATTCTATTCGCATCATCCAAAGGCATATATGAAAATTCAGAAAGTAGATTCGTATTTATAAAATCTTCTTCGAATAAATTTTCAGTAGAATAATTTTGAGCATGAGTTTTTAATTGCTCGGAAGGAATATCATTCAGTTGTTGAAAATGATATAATTCTTTATAAATCGGATTAATAATTTTTGTCAAAAAATTCATTCTATCAAAAAAATCAAAATCTGAATTAGATTCTAGAAGTTGCTGCGCTTCTTGAAAAAGTGATTTTATTTCAAGGAATTTATTTAGAGCTTTCTGTTTTGTATTTTTTTCAAAATTCAAAAAAGCAACCTCCATCGCATTCATACTTACTTTTGCTTCTTCGATAGCATTCGCTGATCCTGGTGTATCAAATCCAGTTAATCCCAAAGTAAATACTCTGATGACTCCTGTACGAGTTGCTTCTATAATTTGTCGATCCGTCATCTGAGAAGGCAAATGATTAGAAGCAATAAAGTCTATAGATTCATTTAACTGCTTTGCCAATTCTAAAATTTCTTGGAGCTGAGTTTCTACATCTTTACTATAAATAATTTCATCGAGCGTTTGCAATCCGTTAGGAGGAATGACATCTACATCAGCATTTTCATGAGCGACTTTAGGAAGAGGTCCGCCATTAATAAATTGATAATTATATTTAGGTTGGAAATAATCAAAAATAAATTCCACTCTTTTATAAGCATATCGAGTTTGCTTTATTTGTTTTTTTATTTCAAATAAATCCGAATGAATTTGAGACTTAGAAGTTAAAGCAACTAACTCGTCAATTTCTTTTTGGAACAAAATAAAGTCTTGAAGATAAGCTTCTGTGACTGCCTTTGCTGAAACATTTGGCAGCTTTTTTTTATTTTCCCCTGTTGAAAAAAATACACATAAACTTAGTCCAGCAATAATAATTGAGTAAAATTTCATAAAAATAATTTTATCGAATACGACTCTTAACTAATTGAAAAACATTACTTTATAAATAAATACTTATACATATATTTATTTATATTTTTTTTCGCAAATAAATATTCTGAGTACGGAATACTTCTTGCTTTAGATATATAGCTTATACTATAATTATAAGTTTTTGTTTATTCGACTTCCCTCCTACAAAGCAATTTTTCTATGTACTCATACAAGTTTATTGAATCGAAGCGAGCTTCATCGTTTCGAGATTTGATCTTTTGTAAACTCATTCAAAGAGTTACAGATAAGCTTTGTTTTGTATCTATATCATCCTTTATTTTTTTATTCCTATTTATTAGTTGTAGTCAAATTTGTTTTGCTCATGGCGATCTCGATGAACGTATAGCAGCAACAACACAAGAAATTGAAATGACACCTGATAGTGCTTTTTTATATTTTAAAAGAGGGAAACTGTATTACGAACATCAAGAATATACAGATGCACTTATCGACTTAGAACAAGCAGATAAATTAGGTTATAAAGATTTTTACTGTGATTTAGTTTTTGCTAAGTCCTATCAAAAAATGGAACAGTACGATAAAGCCTTGAGATATGTAGATAAAGTTTTGGATAAAGATGAATCAAAAGTAATTGCAATAAATATAAAAGCTTCGATTCTTTTTAATCAAAAAAAATACAAAGCGTCAGCTTTGGAATATGAGAAATTAATTAAAAAGTCATTTAAGACTTTACCTGAAAATTATATCGCCGCTTCGATGGCTTGGGAGTTACTCAACACAGAAGATGGCAAAAAAAAATCTGTTGACATTTTAGAAAAAGGTATTGAAGACCTCGGACCTCTTTTCTCATTTTATAATCGAATAAAAGAAATTCACATTTCTGATTCTTCCTATCAAAATGCACTTAATGTGCAAATGAAACTGATAGATTTATCGAATAGAAAAGAAACTGGATATTTTAAAGCTGCAAAAATTTGTATGCTTTTAAAAGACACTAACAATGCTGAACAATATTTGAATCTTAGTTTAGAAGCTATTAAAAAATTACCTGCTAGAATTAAAGGAAACAAATCTATGCGGGAGTTAAAGCTTCAAATTGAAAATACCAAAACCCAACTTTGAAAGTAACATGATGAGAAAATTTACATTATTAATTTTGTTTAGTGTTCTGATTTCAACACTACAAGCACAAACAGTAACGAGAGGACCTTACCTTCAAAAAGCTAGTCATACAAGTATGACTATCAAGTGGAGAACAAATGTTCCGACCATATCTAGAATAGAATATGGAACTAGTATTGGTACTTTGAATCAAGTAGTGAATGACTTGACAGAAAGGACTGAACATGAGGTGACTATCTTGAGTTTGAATCCTGCTACAGTTTACTACTATCAAATTTCTGATTTGAGAAATCCTATTGTACCAGTATCTAATGATCTTTATTTTAAAACTCATCCAATACCGGGAACGGCAGCAGATGTAAAAATGTGGATTTTAGGAGATTGTGGTACAGCTAATAATAATCAAAGATTAGTTAGAGATGCTTACTATAATTATATCGATGACGATCATACTGATGCTATTCTTTTTTTAGGTGATAATGCTTACCCAAGTGGAACGGATGCTCAATACCAAGATGCGGTATTTGAGAATATGTACGAAGACAAATTAAAAAATACAGTAGCGTGGTCAACGCTTGGAAACCATGACGGTCATTCCGCTAACTCTGATTCTCAAACGGGTATTTACTATGATATTTTTAGTTTTCCAACTAATGGAGAATCAGGAGGAGTACCATCTGGTACGGAAGCATATTATAGTTTTGATTATGGAAATATTCATTTTATCTGTTTGGAGTCATACGATACAGATAGAAATGTAGGCGGTGCAATGTATAATTGGGCATTGAGTGATATTCAAAATACAACAGCAGATTGGATTGTTGCTTACTGGCACCATCCAGCATATACTAAAGGTTCTCATGATTCTGATACAGAGAACGATTTAATTCAAATGAGACAGAATTTTTTACCGATGCTGGAAGAGAATGGAGTTGATCTTGTTCTTTCAGGACATAGTCACTCTTACGAGCGATCTTATTTTTTAAATGGTCATTATGGAAACTCTAATTCATTTAATGCAACTACCAATACAGTAGGTTCTAATGGAAATGGAAATGGTAGAAAAAATGGAAATGGTGCTTATACTAAAATGTTAAATGGTGAAAATGGAGGAGAAGGAGCCGTATATATTACAACAGGTAGTGCGGGAAAAACTTCTTCAGGTTCATTAGATCATGAAGCAATGTTTTACTCTGTAAAAAATCTAGGTTCATGTGTATTAGAAGTTAGTGGAGAACAGATGGATGTGAAATTTATAAGAGAAAATGGAAATATCGACGATTATTTTACCATTGATAAATCAAAAATTAATTGTACTGCAGGTGCTCCATGTGATGATGGTAATCCAAATACAACTGGAGAAGTTTATGATGAAAATTGTATTTGTGTAGGTCCAGTTGTCGATGCAGAAGTTTGTGAAATGATAGATAGTAGTAATGATGATGTTGAACAGAGTAGTCAGTTTGGATTTTTAAATTTTACAAGTACAGAACTAGATATAGTTGTTGATTTATCTAATGAAAATTTAATAGGCAATAGTACAGTAGATATACAAAGAGTAGGTCTTAGATTTAATGATATTGTAGTTCCTCCAGGAGCAACGATATCAAATGCGTATATTCAATTTACTACAAGTGATGTCAATGCTGGAACAGCTAATATTACTATTGAAGGAGTTGACGTAGATAACATGGAACCATTCTCTTCCAATAGCTATACCTTACAGAATTTACCAAAAACAAGTGCCTCATCTTCATGGATTCCTGCTCCTTGGAATATTGTAGGAGAATCAGGATTAAATCAAAGAACCTCAGATATTACTAATATCATTACCGAAATAATTACCCGACCAGGTTATCAAAAAAATAATTCGATAGCAATGGTGCTTACTGGTACAGGAAGTAGAATCGCCGAATCTTATGATGGTAATTCATTATCAGCACCTCGACTTTGTATTACTTACTCTGCACCATTGGACTGTCCTAATCTTGGTCAGTCTTGTAATGATGGTGATCCATGTACTATCAATGATATTTATAATAGTGAGTGTAATTGTGAAGGAACTTATTCAGATACTGATTTTGATGGTGTATGTGATGCTAATGATTCATGTGTAGGTATAGAACCTGGTCAACCTTGTAATGATGGCAATCCATGTACGGTCAATGATATAGTTACTAATAATTGTAATTGCCAAGGAACTTTTACAGATACTGATTTTGATGGCGTATGTGATGGAGATGATTTTTGTCCTGGATTTAATAATAACTTGATAGGCACATCATGTAATGATGGCAATGCTTGTACAGAAAATGATATATGGACAAGCTCATGTAATTGCGAAGGAACTTATTCAGACTCCGATAATGATGGCGTATGTGATGCTAATGATTTATGTTTTGGACCTGATCCAGGAGTGTCGTGTAATGATAACAATGCTTGTACCGTTAATGATAGAATTGATGCGAATTGTAATTGTGTAGGAACATATCAAGATTCTGATAATGATGGAGTTTGCGATGTAAATGATGATTGTCCCAACTTTGATGATAGCTTAATTGGACAAACTTGTAATGATGGCAATCCATGTACTGTCAATGATAGATATTCCGCCAATTGTAATTGTGAAGGTGTCTTAATGGATAGTGATAACGATGGAGTATGTGATAATGATGATCAATGTAACGGGCCTGATCCTGGAATGACATGTAATGATGGAAATCCATGTACTGTCAATGATGTTATTGGCGATGACTGTAATTGTTCAGGAACTTATCAGGATTCTGATAACGATGGAATTTGTGATCCACAAGACTCTTGTCCAAATCTTGTTAATAATTTAATCGGAACAACATGTGATGACGGAGACCCAGATACCTTTAATGATACTTATACTAGCAACTGTATTTGTGAAGGTATTAGTACCAATGTAACAGTATGCACACGGGTAAATCATAATGATGATGATGCGGAACAAAATTTAGATTTAGGTACAGTAAGTCTCCATAGTACTGACCTTGAATTAATTGATGATGTTAATAATAATGGAGGAAATCAATTGGTAGGTATTCGATTTGCAAATGTAGATGTTCCTCAAGGAGCAACCATCACAAGTGCGTACATACAGTTTACAACTGACGAACAATCAACAGGAAATACTTCTCTTACTATTAGAGGTCAAGCAAGTGATAATCCACCTAGCTTTAATGAAAGTTGGACAAATATTTCTAGCAGACCAACTACAAGTGCTTCTGTAAGTTGGAGTCCTCAAAATTGGACTACCATAGGAGAGAGTGGCACAAAACAAAGAACTCCTGATATATCTAATCTTATTACCGAAATAGTAACTCGCTCAGGATATAGTCAAAATAATTCTATGGTCATTATGATTTCAGGATCAGGAAAGAGAACTGCTGAAGCTCATAATGGTTCTTCAAATCAAGCTCCTGAACTTTGTATCACTTATTCTCAAGGATGCCCAACTGCGGGTATTACATGCAATGATGGGAATCCTTGTACTACTAACGATATAATAGATAATGAATGTAATTGTACAGGAACACCTGCCACAGATTCCGACAATGATGGAGTATGTGATGCTCAAGATACTTGTCCCAATTTTAATGATAATTTAATTGGAACGGCTTGTAATGATGGAAATCCTTGTACCACAGGAGATGTTTATAACAATGAATGTAATTGTATAGGAACACCTACCACAGATTCAGATAATGATGGGATTTGTGATGCTGAAGATACTTGCCCTAATTTTAATGATAATTTAATTGGAACGGCTTGCGACGATGGAAATTCTTGTACCACAGGAGATGTTTATGACAATGATTGTAATTGTACAGGAACACCTGATATTGATTCCGACAATGATGGAATATGTGATGCTCAAGATACTTGTCCCAACTTTAATGATAACCTAATTGGAACGACTTGCGACGATGGAAATCCTTGTACCACAGGAGCAACTTATGATAGTGATTGTAACTGCTCTGGAGGTTTTGATATATGTGGTGGTGTAGCTACCAAAGTATTTGCAAAGTTCTATTTAGAAGGTTTTTATAATGGAGATGGAAGTATGCATAATGATTTAAAACAAGGAAATTTATTACCTCTTAGTCAACCTTATAATACTTCACCATGGAATTATAGTGGAACCGAAAATATAGATGAAGTTCCTTATAGTCATGTAGATTGGGTATTGGTTGTAGTACGAGATGTCAATGGAACTATTGTAGGTCAAGCAGCAGGCTTCGTCAATATATTCGGAGATATTATGGATGCTGATGGAACATTTGGTATCGCTGTTAATAATGCTGTCGGCAATTATATATCTATTCATCATCGCTCACATTTAGCTGTAATCTCTAAATATCCTTATGGGAATGGTACTTATAACTTTACACTTTCAAGTACACAAGTTCAAGGAATTGGACAAATGAAATTAATAGATGGAATATATATGCTCCATGCTGGAGACTATGATGGAACAGGAGTAATCAACAGTAGTGATTTTAATAATTGGATAGTCCAAGGTGCTGCGATCAATCAATATATACCAATTGATGGCGATGGAAATGGAATTGTCAATAGCTTGGATTATAACCTTTGGATTATTAATCGATCTAAAGTCGGTCATCCTTTTATCAGATATTAAACAAATCAACATATATTATTTATGCCTTTCGGCATTTTTATATTTTAAAAAAATAAAACAAAAATCGGAATCTATTGATTCTGGTTTTTGTGAAAAATTTCAAAAACAAAACTTTACATCCTCCAAAATTAGCATTGTTAACCCGAACATATTTTTGAACAATAGTTCAATTTGAAAATTACTTAACATGAAAAATTATTACAATTTTTTAATACCACTTTTAATTTCTGGTCTCATATTTTGGGGTATGAATGGTTACTCCAATACCGACTCGTATGTAGATAAAAACCTTGGAGTAGAAGTTTTTCATAACAATGTATTTACGGCAGAAGATATTTATATCAATGAGATCAATTATAGATCCCCTGGTGAAGAGGATATAGATTTTATTGAATTGTACAATAGTGGAACTACCGCAGTTGATTTATCAGGATGGAGTTTGACAGATGGAATTACTTATACATTTCCATCGGGAACTTCGATTGGAGCAGGAGCATATATAGTTATTGCAGCAAGCCCATCTGATCTACAATCTGAATTTGGGATAAGTGGAGTATTAGGACCATATAATGGAAGTCTTAGTAGTGATGAAGATGAGATTATATTGAGAGACAATAATTTTATTATTATTGATGAGGTCGAGTATGAGAGCTGGCAAGAATGGCCTGCGGTTAGATATAATAATGATGGAGATGATGCCATTTCTATACAAAAACTAAATCCTACTTTGCCTAGCAAAGATGCAGGAAGTTGGAGTTCAGCATTTCCAACACCTCAATTAATTAATAGTGTATTTCTTAGTAATATTAATGAAATTCCTATAGTTAATTCAGTTAGCAAAAATCCAGATAAACCTACCTCTAGTGAGGTGGTACGAATCAAGACCGATATTTCTAATATCGACGATATTACAGGATCATTAACTGTTAATCTTGAATATCAAATTGTTGACCCAGGAAATTATATTTCAAAATCTTCTACAGATTATTTGAATAATTGGATAGCAGTACCAATGCTTGATGACGGAACTGGCCCAGATTCTACTGCCAATAATGGAGTTTTTACAGTTGAGCTTCCAACTAATATCCAACAACATAGGAGACTCGTAAGGTATAGAGTAAATGTCTCTCACTCAAGTGGTTATACAAGAACATTTCCCGATCCAAATCACACAACAAGCAATTATGCTTATTATGTTTATGATAATTATCCATTAGTTAATGGATATGATATTAATACTTTACCTGAGTTACAAGAGATTACGATAATAACTGATGAATCTACCCGAGAAGAATTTATTGGCGATGGAACAAGTAATACTAACCAATATACAGGGAAAGATCTTATGGGAGAAGGAACTATAGTTTATAAAGGGAAAGTATATGATCACATTAGCTTTAGACCCAAAGGAAGTAATTCAAGAAAACATAGAGTAAAACCAAATATTAAAGTTGATTTTAATTCTGAAAGAAAAATTACTACTGAAAGCGACTGCGGTAAATCTTATAGTCAAGGGAAAAGCAAACTAACTTTAGGTGGTACATGGTCTGGAAATATTGCAGCTCATGGGCTTAATGAATCATTAGTCTATACTGTAAATAGATTATCTGGAACTATACCTAGAAATAATGATTATGCTCAATTAAGGATAGTAGATTCTAGCTCAGAGTTGGATAATTTAGAAGACTTTTGGGGTATCTTTTTAATACAAGAAGAATATGATGGCGATTATCTTAATGAGCATGATTTTGCAGAAGGCAATTTTTGGAAAACAAATAGAGCAACAAGAAATAGGGAAATATCTCATCAAGGTGATTTTCTAAATTCTGAATCTATACCTACCTACGCTCCTTATGATTTAAAAAACTCAAGAGATACTCTTGATACTAATGCAAATCTACCTATAGCTTATGGAATGATAGCAGCAAATTATATCTATGGATTGAATGGAAATAATTATATAGGTAAACACAGTTACAATGAGTACTATGATTCCGAAACTCAAAAATATTTGTCATGGTGGTCTGATATGGATAATGCTTTTGGTTCTCCTTTTGATGATGTTGTAACATTCACTAGAGATCAAGTTCAATATGAAACATTCTTAAAAAATAGACTTGATATTATTGATGAACCACTAATTATTGGATTTAATAATAAATTAAGAAGTGTAATTGATTTATTACTTACTGATGAGCAAATTGATTTTCTAGTAGATATGGAGTCTAAAAAAATATATGATCCTAATGCTAGTTACGATTGGGCAACTGTCGACAAAAGTAGATGGAATCAAGATTATGATTTAGGTACTATTGATGCACATGTCGATTGGTATAAGCAATGGTTTCAAACTCGTAAAGCTTTTCTTCTGGACAGTATTTTAGTAGAATCAGAAATACCTGCAAAACCATCAATATCATTAAGCGGTAATACTTCTTTGAATAATATGACATTTTCTGCTTCTTCTTTTTCTGATCCTCAAGGGGCAAATACTTTTGCAGCTATGGAATGGAGAATTGGAGAATGGAGTGATCCTGCTAATCCTATATACGCATCCTGTGAACCTATTTATGAAATTCAAAACAAATGGACAAGTGGTGAAATTACTTCTTTTTCTGATAGTTTCACTTTTCCTTTTAATGCTCAACTAGAGGCAGGAAGAACTTATAAAATAAGAGTAAGATATAAAGACAATACAGAAAGATGGAGTCATTGGTCTGATGCTGTTTCATTGGTTGCTACTCCTGCGGTGAATCCTTCAGCACCTCAAGTTGTGATTAATGAAATCATGTATAACGACTCAGATTGTGGCACACAGTTCATTGAGTTAAAAAACTTAGAAGACAATGCTGTTGATTTAAGTAGTTTTTCTTTTACGGATGGTATAGATTATACTTTTCCAGAAGGAACAAGTCTAGGTACTAATGAAGTCTTAGTTATCGCAAAAGACATAGATGATTTTGTATTAAAATATGGATATGCTCCTTTAGGAGAATTTGACGGTTCATTAGATGACAAAGGGGAAAGATTAGAATTAACAGGATGGTTTGGAGCTATCGTTGATTCATTGACTTATGATAATAAAAACCCTTGGGATGAAGCTCCAAGTGAAGAACCTTCATCTCTGGAATTATTAGATCCTTATTCAGATAATAATGAGCCAGCGAATTGGTTTCGATCAGATGTCAACTGTGGAACTCCTTCTGTTGAAAATACAAGAGTTTGTTCAAGTACAGCAGCGTCAATTGTTATCAACGAAATTAATTATAATTCTAGTGATGATTTCGACTCAGGTGATTGGGTAGAACTATACAACCCTAATTCGGATGCTGTAAATATTTCAGGATGGACATTATATGATAATGGTAACGAATTTATCATACCACAAGGAACAACAATTCCAGCTGATGGCTATTTGGTATTAGTTGAAAGTAGCGCACTATTTAGTAATGCTTTTCCAAATGTACCAACTGATCAATACTTAGGAGATATTTCATTTTCATTTAGTAACAAAGGAGAAAGAATTTCTCTTTTTGATGAAGGTAAATGTTTAGCCGATTACGTAGTTTATGATGATGATGCACCTTGGCCACTTGATCCTGATGGTGAAGGGCCAACATTAGCTTTAATACATTCCTCCTTAGATAATGCGTCTTTTCAGTATTGGAAACCATCTGATGAACTAAGTTCTTATTATACTTATGGTTCGCCTGGTGCTTCTAATTATTGTTCAGAAATTTCGCACACAATACTTTGTAATCGAATTAGCAATAGCATTGATGATGCAGAGGAAAATATATCTACTGGTGAAGTTTCTCTTACGAGTGGTGATTTGGATATTGGGAATGATGAGGGAGTAATTTTTAAAGTGGGAATGAGATTTCGAAATATTCAGATTCCTAAAGACGCAATAATTACAAGTGCTGTAATTTCATTTGCTGCAGATGAAACTAATAATGAAGTGACAAGTGTTATCATTAAGGGACAAGATGTAAACAATGCCGGAATATTTAACGCGACCACTAATAATATCTCAAATAGAACAACTACCTCTAGTAGTGTTACATGGCAACCTAACCCTTGGAATATAGGGGGAGAAAATGGAACAAATCAAAAGACCGCTGATATTTCTACTATCATTCAAGAAATAGTTGATCGACCTGGGTTTATTGCGGGCAATGCCATCGCCTTAATTATAGAAAGTACAGGAATAAGAACGGCTGAATCTTTTGATGGTTCTAGTGAATTGGCACCCGAATTATGTATCACTTATCGTACAGGACAATGTGGAATAAAAGCAAAAGTATTGTTAGAAGGATTTCATGATGCAGCAAATAACAATATGCACACAAAATTGCAAAACAATAATTTGTTACCACTTGCTCAACCTTATAATGTCGCTCCATGGAATTACCAAGGAACAGAAAGCGTAACTGCTATTCCTGCTGGAGCTGTTGATTGGGTATTAATAATGACAAGAGATACTGATGGAAATGTCTTAGACCAAGCTGCTGGTTTTATAAATCAAGATGGTAACCTAATCAACCTAGCTGGTGATTTAGGAATACCTATTGCCAATGCATTTGGCAATCAATTTTCAATTCATCATCGCTCTCATTTGGCAGTTTTATCTGCAAATAGTTATAGTGACACAACTTACGACTTCACTACATCTCAGAGTCAAGCAGCAGGAAATGAACAACTTAAATTGATAGATGGTAAGTATATGTTGTATGGTGGTGATTATGATAATACTGGAATTATCAATAGTAGTGATTTTAATTTATGGACAATTCAAAGTGCAATAATCAATCAATACATTCCTATTGATGGAGATGGAAATGGAATTGTCAATAGCTTGGATTATAACCTATGGACTAATAATAAATCAAAAGTGGGTGAGCCAATTATTTGGTATTAAGAAAACCACTTCTTAAAGTCTTCGACTTTTTTATTCTTTTTTTTAAAATAAAAATAAGTTGAAGACTATATAAAAGATAACAACATAATCATGAGAAATACAATTACAAAAACAAGGTTACTCTTAGTCGTAGAAGATAAAATTCTTCTTATGGTTCAGACTGATGATAATGGTGGGAAATATACTTTGCCAGGAGGAACCGTAAATAAAAAAGAGTTTGCAAAAAAAGCGCTGATCCGAGAATGTAAAGAGGAACTTGGAATAAAACTAAAAAGTAAAAACTTACAAGTGATTCATATTTTACATAAAAAAAAATTAGAGGAAGATAGAGTTAGTGTTTATTTTTTAGCAGAAGAATGGAAAAAAAATATCAAGTGTAGAGAGCTTGATAAGTTTTGTAAAGTAGAATGGTTTTCATTATTTGATTTGCCGAAACAACTTTCACCTACGGTGAAACATGTATTAAAACAAATTAAAAAAGGTAAATTATATTCTGAAATATCTACTAGAAAAAAACAAAAAGCTAAATTGAGAAAACTAATGTCACTTAATTTACCTGAACAAAGTGAAAGTGAAAATAACATTAGTACAAGTGAACTAGAAGTAATTCCTTCTCAATCTAAGGTTTTCTAATTTCTTCATTTTAAATTAAAAAAAATCCATATCTAAACTAAGTTTAAATATGAATTTTTTTATATACAATGTCTCGCCAGCGAGACAGAATTTTTTCTAGTTTTTTTAAATAGAAGGATAAAATAACAAATCCTCAACAGCACTATGAGGTTCAAAATGTACCCATTCTTCTTTATAATACATCAACCGATCTGCAATGATATTAAGAACAGTAGCATTCACACCAAGTCCAATATGACTACCTCGCACTTGAATATTTTGATGCGTATCATCTTCCACTTCTTCCATACAAACTTCCCAAGGAACCACACCATCTTCTTTAGTATAAATAGCGGTTGTAGGAACAGGCGCAGGTTTAGGAATATCAATCAATAATTCAGGATCAAGGTCTATAACACGTTTTCCATTAGAAATAAAGTTATAAAGCCAAGTTGCATTATTCGGCTCACTAATACCTCTGAAAGGAGAACCCAATGTAATGACTTGTCGAACCATATCAGGCTTTTCTTTAGCTATTTGACGAGCATACACACCTCCTAAACTCCATCCAATAATGGTAACCTCTTGACCATGTTCATCATAAATATCTTCTAATTTATCCAACAATTGATAAAGCGTTTCTAGTTTCGCTTTATTCCTTCCCATTTCCCAAACATAGGCATTATAGCCAAGTTTTCAATAAACTTACGCAATGGCCCAGTTGACATATCTGTTGCCATAAATCCTGGATGCCCATCGCCTTGATAATTTTTATGAGAAAATTTACGATATGGAATAGAAATTCCTAATTCTGTAATAGCTCGACCTATTTCAGTTGCTAGCCAAAACAAGGAAGGTCTTTTAATTCCTACTCCCTTACACAGTACTAAATACCGTGTGTAAGAAATAAGTTTGAAATGCTTAAATTAGTATTCAAAAGAGACTACTATGAAGAAGCAACATGTTCAATTGACAGAAGCAGATCGTAGCTATCTAGGGGATCTATTATCAAAAGGCGAACTAAAAGTACGAGTTCAAAAACGAGCAATGACTCTACAAATGCTAGATCGAGGGATGAGTTATGTTTAGGTACAAAATCAACTTGATGTAAGTAATGTATCCTTATCAAAATGGGCATCAAAATATAAGACATCTGGTCTAACATTTTTAAAAGACAAATCTCGAAGTGGTCGACCAGTAGGTCTAAGTGGAGAAGATCGAGCTAAAATTACTGCTTTAGCTTGCAGCGAACCTCCTGAGGATTATGCTCGTTGGTCTTTACGCTTACTAGCGGATAAATTGGTTGAACTAGAATATGTAGAGAGCATATCTTTTAAACAGGTGAGTAATATTTAAAAAAAATGAATTGCAGCCTCACAGAAAAAAACAATGGTGTATCAGAAAACTGACTGCTCAATTCTTAGCTCGGATGGAATTAATTTTACGGTTGTATCTTTTGCCTTACAATTCTTTAAAACCAGTAGTGTGTTACGATGAACGTCCCTGTTTTCTAATTGGTAATACCGTAGAAGGTTTAGCTATGAAATCAGGTCAAGTTGCTAAAGAACACTACGCTTATTCGAAACACGGTTCCTGTAGTTTGTTAGCTATGATAGAACCTAAGACAGGGAAACGATTTGTTCAAATTAGACGAAAAAGACGCAAAAAAGAGTTTGCCAATTTTATGAAAAAACTGGCTGAATTATATCCTGATGCAGAGAAAATAATAGTTGTATTGGATAATTTAAACACTCATAATTACAGCTCTTTTTGCGAAAATTTTGATCGGACTGCTAACCCTACATCCCAACTCAAAAATCAAATTAAGAACTGTACGACTTACAAAATTAAGTCTTGAT
>JALZVK010000184.1 GCA_023301005.1 Saprospiraceae bacterium
AATCTCTTGGTTATTACCTGCTTTTAGTGTGAAGAAATATTTCCCACTATCAGTTTTACCAGGAGTATATCTTTTTTCTAAAGGAGAATTTTTCTTAACAGAAGCGATACCATTATCTCTTCCTGATTCAGAAGTATAGCCTTGACTAGTTAACAATACTTTTCCGTCGTCAGATTTGAAAGAGAAATAACAAAGTCCGTTATCACCTTTAGCGAAAGAATCATAACCACTTGTCGTGTTAGTACCAGATTTCTGATAAAAACTAGCATCCATATAATCGTCTTGTGCTTTTCCATCACCTCCACCTGCGCCAGCCGAAGAAGCTTTTGACATTTCAGGAGTAGCCATTGTACCACCACCATTTACACAAATACCCATTGCACGTTTCATTTCATCTTCAGAATCAAAATCAACAGAACGAGCAATCTCTTGGTTATTACCTGCTTTTAGTGTGAAGAAATATTTCCCACTATCAGTTTTACCAGGAGTATATCTTTTTTTAACTTTTGAATTTTTCTCAACAGAAGCGATACCATTATCTCTACCTGATTCAGAAGTATAACCTTGGCTAGTTAACAATACTCTTCCATCATCAGATTTGAAAGAAAAATAGCAATGTCCGTTATCACCTTTAGCGAAAGAATCATAACCACTTGTCGTATCAGTACCAGAGTTTTGATAAAATTTAGCATCCATATAATTGTCTTGCTCTTTTCCATCGCCGCCGCTAGGAGCTGTACTTGCTGCAACATTTTGAGCTGAACTAGTGGCAGCATCAGAAGCTTTTGAAGTTTTTCTTGATGCATAAGCAATTATTTCAGCAATAACTGATTCTCTTTTTTCTTTAGAATCAAACATTAAACTGGTAGAAATTACTTGATTATTTCCAGCCTTCATATTAAAATAGAACTTTCCATCCTTTGCAGTTAACAACTCATATCTATCTCTACTTGGAGCATTCTTTTTGAATGAATCAATTCCATTATTACGTGCAGCCTTTGAATTATAAGCCTCACTACCTAGGACTTGATTACCACCGCCATCGAATACTCTAAAGTAATACGTATTCCGCTTTTCATTTCGAAATGATTTAATCTTCATGATAAAATTTTATGTATCGTTTGTTAGAAAATAAGTTTTAAAAAAATCAAAAAAAGAATCGTCGATTAGTTTCTAAATTTTGATAATATCAAATTAATTAATAATTTGATATTGTCGCCAATATAGCAAATTGTTATCAAATTTTTATAAAAAATAAATAACAAAATGTATCACATATTTTGTATATATTTTTATTTAGTATTCGGTTAAATGAATTCTATTTTTTTAAATTTCATTTGGTAATTGGAAAAAGATGTGAGATAAAATATATTTGTATCAATGTTTTAAATTTATGTTAATAATATTGATACATTTTTGTGACGGAATTTTTGTTTAAAAGTATCGAAATTGACGGAATTTTATAACAATAAATTTGTAAAAGTAATAGAATAACAAATCTCACTCTGCGAGGTGTCTAAGTCCTTTGTAAAAAAAAAACTTAGACACCTTGCGGAGCAAGGCGCTAGTGAGTGAATAAAAAAAACTGAATCTTACTGCGCTAAAACAATCATTTCAATCGGGTCAACATTCAATCGTCCGCCTCCAAAAAAATCAATTCCAGATGCATCCACTTTTCCATTTCTAACAATAAACTTCCAATTACCTTCAGGAATTTTTACTTTTTGCCCATATTTATTTCCATTCAAAATGACAATTATTTTTTTCCAAGAATCGCCAACTGCTGCACCATTTATACTATATGTAATCAGATTGTTTTTGACTTGAAGAAATTTTAGATTTTTAGCAATCTCTTCTTGTGTTTTCATTTTAAATGCAGGATGCGCTTTCCTGATTTGTATTAATCTTTTTACAAAATCGACAGTTTCTAAATATTTATTTTTCCGAGACCAGTCGATAGCATTAATGCTATCAGAACTTTCATAAGAATTTTCAACTCCATATTTAGTTCTTAAAAATTCCGAACCTGCATGTAAAAATGGAATCCCTTGCGAAGTCAAAACTGTTCCTAATCCTAAGCGAGCCATTTTCTCTTTATCTTCTTCACTAGCTTTTGGATCAGAGTTCGTGAGTCTATCATATAAAGTATGATTGTCATGGCAACTCACATAATTGATACATTGAGCAGGTTGCTTTGCCCACGGTGCTTCGGAATAATTGACTGCTTTATAATTGACTTGAGGATGCTGAGTCGCAGCAACAATTCCAAATTTTACACTTTCCTCCAATTCTGCTTTCCCACTTATAAATGCTTTTGCTTCAGCTGTAAAAACATGACCTTTTAATCCATCTCGAATATCATCGCTAAAGGCAGCAATAGGATCGAGTTGAGGAACATTGACTTTTAAAGCTCTCTTTTCCTCTGCAAGTGGTGAATCACCTGCTGCCCAACCTTCGCCATAAACAAAAATAGTAGGGTCAACTTCTTTCAAAGTTTTAGAAACTAAATTCATCGTTTCGATATCATGAATGCCCATCAAGTCAAATCGGAATCCGTCGATATGATATTCCTCTGCCCAATATTTTACAGAGCTAACAATAAAATTACGGACCATCGGTCGCTCCGATGCAGTTTCATTTCCGCAATGAGAAGCATCTGAAAAATTCCCTTCTTCATTTTGTCTATAATAATATTGAGGCACTAAAATATTAAAAACTGAACGTCGAGATCTTCCCGTATGATTGTACACCACATCCATCACCACTCTGATTCCTGCTTGATGTAATGCTTGAACCATTTGTTTAAATTCTTTAATTCTCACTTGACCATCTTGAGGATTAGTGGAATAACTTCCTTCGGGTACATTATATAAATGCGGATCGTAACCCCAATTATATTTTCGTTCCGCTTCAGATTTTCGTTCATCTACACTTCTAAAATCAAATGTCGGTAAGAGGTGTAAATGCGTAACGCCCATTTCCACTAAGTGATCGATACCTGTGGAAAGTCCTTCGGGACTTGTCGTACCTCTTTCGGTCAATCCTAAAAATTTTCCTTTATTTTGAATTCCAGATAATGCTGAAATACTTAAATCTCGAACATGTAATTCGTAAATAATAATGTCATTAGGTTGGGCGAGGGGAGGACGTTTATCATTTGTCCAACCATCAGGATTTGTCTTTGACAAATCAATAATTTGAGTACGTGCTCCATTAGTACCACAAGCAATAGAATATGGATCAGGTGCTTCTCTACGCCATCCATCTCCAACTTTAGTTTGGAAAGTGAAATATTTTCCTTCCAAATTTTCGTTGATAGTAGTTGTCCAAACTCCATTCTCTTTTTCTTCTAAATCATGAGTTCCTGCTATCGCACCATCTAGATCTTTTTCATATAAAAACATTCTTGCTTTAAATGCACTTGGTGCCCACAACTTAAAAGTTGTTTGCTCAGGAGAAAATTGATAACCTAAATCATCCCCATTATAAATTGGGTATTCATTTAGTGAAGCATAACGTGGTTCCATAGGTTCTTCATTTTCGCAACTGAAAAATAAAAGCAATAGAAAAAAATAAAAGTACTTGGTTTTCATATATGTAAATGTTTTGTTTTTTTTTGTTTTTTACCACAGAGTTAAGAAAGAGTTTTCGCTGAGTTGTACAGAGTTTTACTAAACAATCTTAAAAAAAAACTCTGCGTAACTCTGCGCAAACTCTTTTTAAACTCTGCGGTAAAAAAAATCTAAAGCATCCGTTTAATTTTTCTCCCCGCTCGCAACGCCCTCAAAAATAGAAATCCAAAAAATATCGAAAATCCAATTCCCCACTTCATCCAAACCTCTTGTTCATTTTGGAAAAATAAATAACTAAATCCAAAAGTCGAAATCATCAATATAGCATAAATCAATTGTTGTCCCAAAGCATACAAGAGTTTAGTCTTTTCAACTTCCCCTTGCATGTTGATTTCCAATTTTCCTCTTTTAACTTTATTCAATACATCACCTAAATCTTTTGGAATCGTCAACAATGTGGTTGCAGAATCTTTGACAAAATCTTTGACATAAGTTGCCATCTGTTCCTTGTCATCAATTATAAATGTTTGGAAATAAGGACGAACCACTTCTATAGGATTTATCGAAGAATCCAAAGTGTTACAAATGCCTAACAATAAAGTTACCATTCGATTGAGTAGCACATATTCCTTAGGAACTTGGACCGTATTGGCAAGTCCTTGCAGACCTATTTCGGAAGTCAAATTATACAAACTTGTTTGAAAAGGATTGACTTTTAAATCTTTAAAATTGAGTCCTTCGAACTCTACTTCATTTTGTAAAAATGTACGGAAAGCAATGATTACTTTTTCTGCTATTTTTTCAGCGTTGCGGTCGTAGGCAATAAATCCTAAACCTTGCAATGCATCTATAATTTTTTCAGAATCATTTTTAGCGGCAGCTTCAATTAATTTTAAAAAACCATCACGCATCTCAGGGCGCAACGCTCCAATTGCTCCAAAATCTAACAATACAATTGTACCATCTTGTTGCACTAAAATATTTCCAGGATGAGGATCAGCATGATAGATTCCATCTGAAAAAACCATTTGACAATAAGCATGAACTAGACGATTGCCCAATTCTTTTTTATCAATATTCCACTCTTCCATTTTTGACAAATCGTTAATCTTTACGCCTTCACAAAAAGTAGAAGTCAATACTCGATTCGTTGAAAATTCTTTATGCACTTGTGGAATTAAAACGCCTTCTTCGTTTTTAAGATTTTCTTTGACGACTGTCATCGCATGCGCTTCTTGCTCAAAATCTAATTCCTCTTTTATCATTTTTGCCACTTGTGTGTAGGCATATTCTATGCCTTTTACATTGTAAAAATAAGCGGTCAGTTTGGTTAACTGTTCGATGATTTTTAAATCAATGTCAGCGATTTTTTCAATGTTAGCATGTTGGACTTTTATGACGACTTGGGTTCCATTTTTTAGCGTTGCTCGATGCGCTTGACCGATAGAAGCAGAGGCGAGCGGAGTGGTGTCAAAATGTGCAAATAAATTTTGTGGAGTATCTCCTAATTCTTTTACAATTCGACTTTCAATTTCTTGATAAGGTTTTGGAGGAATTTGATTTTGCAACGCTTCCAAAGGTTCTTGAAATGCTTCGGGTAAAAAATTACTAAGGATGGAAAGTAGTTGTCCCACCTTGATAAATAATCCTTCCAATTTTAAAATAGCAACTTTAACTCGATTCGCATTTTTGAGATGAAGTGCAGTAATTCTTTTTTGATAAAATCTTTCTCCAAAAATTTTACTTAAAAAAGATAACCTAATATAGCTCATCATTACCACAAACGCTGTCCAATAAGCTTTGCGAATTCGGTATCCTTTTGAGTAAATTTTTTTATTTGACATGAATGGTTTTAGATTTTAAACTTTATAATTTTTAAGTCTTGATTCGGATTATGATATAAATATTAAGTACATGAAATCTAAGAAATTGTTTAAGAAGGTCGGTGCGATGCACCTTGATATATTTCTTTAAATATCTTGTCTACCAACTCCCTGCCGTAAAATATTATATATGTAATATAAACTAAAAAACCTAGACCTCCATTCTAAGCAAAGTTAAAAATAAGAAAATGTAAAAGGATTGTTATAATAGGGAAGTAGCAAAAGGAAAAAATAAAATGTCAGCATTAATGCAATTAGAAATAAGTTGATTC
>JALZVK010000185.1 GCA_023301005.1 Saprospiraceae bacterium
ATTTTAAAAAAATGGGATTTCAATTATGATAAAGAAGATGTCGCACCTATTATTTTTAATCAATGGTATAGAGAATTTTATAAAAATACATGGGACGAAATCTATGCTTTGGAAAAGAAAGATTTTCCAATATTATTTCCTGAAAGTTGGCGAATGATTGAGTTGATGAAAACTGCACCTGATTTTGAATTCTTTGATAACAAGACTACTACAGATTCTAAAGAAACTGCAAAAGATATTGCCTTGATGTCATTTAAAGTGATGGCTGAAAAGATAAAAGATAAAGAGTTGACCTCTTGGGAAAAAGATAGAAATATACACTTCCAACATTTGATTAGTGACTTAAAAGGTTTTCAATCTGACTATGTATCCGCTGGCGGATATGGCGATGTTTTAAATGCGATAAATACTAGAGGTAAAAGTGCATTTGGACCTTCTTGGAGAATGATTGTAGAGTTGGATGATGAAGTCAAAGCTTATGGAGTTTATCCTGCTGGGCAATCTGGAAATCCTGGAAGTCCTTATTATGATAGTATGATTGATACTTGGGCGAAGGGCGATTATTACGAATTACTATTTTTGAAAAATATAGAGGAGAAGAGTGATCGGATTCTTTTTAGGAAAAGTTTTGAGTGATTGTATTCGGTTGACGGTCGTTTATACAATTTTATTCAAAAAAAACGCTATTACTAACTTAAGTGTCACAAGTGATTTTCTTTTATTTTTGTTTTAAATTTGAATTATTATTATTTATAAAAACCTATTTATATATGAAAAATTTAATCTTGACTTTAATGGTATTTGGACTTTTTGCATGTGCAACTGATTCAGAACCAGACAATTATACTGAAATGCCTTGGGTAAAAATGGATAAAATAGAAAGCCTTGTCAAAAAACGCCCTAAGAAAATATTGGTTGATGTGTACACGCCGTGGTGCGGCCCTTGTAAAATGATGGACGCTAAAACTTTTACAGATGCGGAAGTTATTAATCAAATCGGTAAGAACTTTTACCCAGTAAAATTCAATGCGGAAGGTCCTGACCCAATTAATTTTAAAGGAAAGGAATACAAAAATCCTTTATTCAATCCTAACAAGACTAGAGGTCGAAATTCTCCGCATCAGCTTTCTTCATTCTTTGCTGTAAGAGGTTATCCTACTTTGGTTGTCATGGATGAGAATATGAATATCATTGATAAGATTGTTGGCTATAAAGATGCTACTCAATTAAAAGCAGCGTTGAGTAAATATACTCAGGAGAAAGGGTGATTTTCTTGATGGTTTTATGGTTTCGCTGCGCTATGGTTTTTTGGTTTTTTGGTTTTTTAAATTTTTAAATTTAAAAAAATATACTGCCAACTGGCAGATTCAAAATTATTCGATAACCATATAACAATAAGCGCAGCGAAACCATATAACAATGAACTAAAGTTCAATAATTCTTGTTGGTTGTTTTTTGAAAAATAAACAAATCATGAGAGATAGAAATTTTGAAAAAGAATTTAATTTCAGAATGTCCCGAAGTTCGGGCAAAGGAGGGCAGCATGTCAATAAAGTTTCTACTCGTGTTGAATTGTTGTTTGATGTTTTGAATTCTGAAATTTTGAGTGAAGATGAAATTACTTTGATGATTAAAAATCTTGGTGCAAGAATTTCTCAAAAAGGAATTTTACAAATCGCTTGTCAAAGTTCTCGCTCTCAAGTGAGAAATAAAGAATTGGTGATTGAATTATTTTTTGAAAAAATCGAAAAAGCATTAAAGGTTGACAAACCTCGAAAGAAAACTAAAAAACCAAAATCACTTAACGAAAAACGATTGAAGAATAAAAAAATTCAAGCCGATAAAAAAAGTAATAGAAAAAAGGTTAATCCAAAAGATTAACCTTTTTTTTACGCCCAATTGAAGAACCTGTTTAAAAATTTATTGTTAGAAGTTAAAACATTTAAACAGGTTCTAAATAAGACTTTCCCACTTTGATATTGAAAAGGTACGAAGTACTTTTGCAAAAAATATCACTCTACAAATTTTCAAAAAAAATAAAAATGATGACCTTTAATTTCAAATTAATATTCCTTTCTCTTAGTGCGATTTTCTTTCTTTTAAGCTGCGATAATACTGCTCAACAAAAAGAAGATCCCTTAGCTAAAGAACGAGCAACATTGAAAGATGAAGTCATGGCTATTCATGATGAAATGATGCCTGATTGGCGCGCTTCAAGTAAGGCGCAAACTCAATTAGAAAAAATGATTACAAGTGCTACAGAAAAGCATGATCTTCCTAATGTTGAAAAATATCAAACTGCTCATCAACAACTTGAAGTGGTTTATAAAGAAATGAAAGATTGGATGGAGCAATATCGATCTCCTTCTGCTGAGACTTCTAATGAAGATGCTATTTCTTATTTTAAAGATCAAAAAGTAAAAGTCGTAAAGATGAAAGAGATCATGGTTGAAAATTTAAAAGAAGCTAAAAAAGTCGTTGACTTTAAAACAACTTCTGTTAAATAATTCTTTCTTTGGAAGAGGGAATAACATATCTCTCAGTACAACGGTCTCTATTCTCTCTTCAACCTAAAACATTGCTTTTCAAACATTTATAGAAAATAACAATCAAAATGAAATACTTATTCTTTTTTATAACGCTGTCGCTAACTCTTTCACTTACTAGTTCTTGTGGTGACGCAGAACCGCTTCCAATTCTTAATAGAGCAAATGAAGTTGATGGAAAAAAAGTCTATGAAAAAATTAGAGATTTTTCATTTGTCAATCAAGATAGTGTTGAAGTAACCAATAAGACTTTTCAAGGAAGAGTATATATCAGCAATTATTTTTTTACAACATGTCCGACGATTTGTCCGACGGTTACGGGACAGATGGTTCGTATTTTTGAATCCTTTGAAAAAGATAATCGAGTGCGCCTACTCTCCCACTCTATTGATACTAAAACGGATACTGTCGCTACTCTAAAAAGATATGCTGAAGGGTTGGAAGTAGAAGCACCTAAATGGAATTTTGTAACTGGAGATTTAGAGAAATTGGAAGCTATCGCTTTTGATTATTTTACAAATGCATTTAAAGATCCTGAAGCTGAAGGTGGATATGATCATGATGACATCATTGTAGTGATTGATAAAGATCGACATATTCGAGCATATTGTCATGGTCAACAACCTGAAGAAGTTAGCCGATTTATCAAGGATGTTGAACATTTACTTAAAACTGAATATTAATCAAAAATGAAGAGCTGCGGAATATTGAATATCGAGCAATGAACGCTTCGATATTCCCTTCTTCTTCTCCCCAAATAATATGCATAAAATTCCATTTTTATTTTTCTGCTTTATTCTAATTTCATTAAGTTGGACAAATTGCTCTAATTCATTTAGTGATGGGAAATTACTATATGAGCGGCATTGCCAAAATTGCCACATGGTTGATGGTATCGGTTTACGAAATCTAATTCCTCCTCTTGCTGGTGCAGATTTTTTAGAAAAAAATTATAATGACCTTCCGTGTATTTTGATTTATGGAATCGAAAAAGAAATTATCGTAAATGGAAAAACGTATCACCAACCGATGAAAGGAATCCCTGAATTAGAAACTTTTGAAGTCGTTTTATTAATTAATTATATCAATCATACGTGGGGAAATGACGCAAAATATACAGACTTTAGAGAAGTAGAAGAGAATCTTAAAGATTGTCAATAACTATAAGTAATTTTCATTTTTTAAAACAGACTTATTTCCCTTTGAAATTAGGTGTAAAACTATAGAATTATATCTTTGTATAATTAATCGTTTATTCTTAAATCTTTACGAACCTATACACCCACTCTTTTTTTTGTCCTTAGGTTATGCAAAGGAGTTTATTTTAAAATTACTCTAGGGCATAATTCAATAGCAATTTTACCGTCCTGAAAATCAGGCTTTCGCAGAAAATTTTATTAAACCTTGCTAACAAATCTCAATATAAACAATAAGCTCAAATACAAAGAGCTGAAAAAACTACACGTATGAACAAGCGATATTTTTACATCTTTTTCTTTCTATTTGTTTTTACACAAACTTATGCCCAACCCAGTTATGATGAATGTAGTACAGCTGTTCAATTAGGTACTGCACCATTTGGAAGTTGTACAACTAATGAATATACTAATGTTGATGCAACACTTTCAGATGATTTATTTTCTAATCCTGTTAACAATATTCCTAGTTGTTGGTCTTCTGTGGATAATGATGTTTGGTTTCAATTTGAAACACCAGCAGATGGAAGTTTTGTTGATTTTGAAATATCTGTAACTAGTACGGGTACGAATCCAATTGGGCAATTCAAAGTAGCACTTTATCGAGGTGAATGTCTTTTAGATGAGTTATCTGAATTAGGTTGTGAGGTTGGTGCCCCAGGAGATACTCAAATCAAATTTCCTACTGCCGTTACATCTGCATTAACTCCTGGAATAAGTTATTTTATTAGAGTTGATGACCAGAGTGCAACTGCTGCACCAGTTTGGGGAACATTTAATGTATGTGTAGATTCAATACCTGATTTAGAATTGATGTGTGATGCAACAGGTTCTACTGATGATTCAGGTACGGTATATGACTCAGGTGGACCTGATGGCGATTATCAAAATAATGAAGATTGTACATATACTATTTGCCCTACAACTCCTCCGGGTTGTATTATTTTGACGGTAAATATGCATGATACTCAAATTGATCCACCAGGAGGTGCTTCTGGAGATGAGCTTAATTTTTATGATGGTACCAGTACATTTGCTCCTAATATTGGAGATGATATACATGGTGGAGGAAGTTGCTATACCGTTCAAGCAACAAGTGGATGTGTTACTATTGAATGGGAATCTAACAATGCTGTTACAAATCCAGGTTTTGAAATATCTTGGGAAAGTACAACTGGACCTTGTCCTACTTTTACTGCTCCAAACTTGACGACCTCTCCGATGGAGAGTTTGATTATTGAAAAATTAGGTGC
>JALZVK010000186.1 GCA_023301005.1 Saprospiraceae bacterium
TAATAACTTAAGTTATTATTATCCAAGCACTATCGTAAATTTTTAAAACTATTATTCAAATGTTAGAACAGATGACAGTTACACCCATTAAATTTGGAACAGATGGATGGCGTGCCATAATCGCTAAAGAATACACCGTCGATAATGTTAAGAGAGTAGCAGAAGGTACTGCAAAGTGGATGAAAGCTCAAGGTTATGACAAAGTAGTAATCGGACATGATTGTCGCTTCGGCGGTCAAATGTTTGCAGAGACGACTACCCGAGTTATGGGAGCTTATGGTATCAAAGTAAACTTAGCAAAGGGATTTGTTTCTACACCTATGGTTTCATTAGGTGTCGTAAAAACTAAATCTCAATTAGGTGTGGTAATTACGGCAAGTCACAACCCACCAAGTTATAATGGATTCAAATTAAAAAGTATTCATGGAGGACCTTCTATTCCTTCTGACATAGCAGAAGTAGAAGCATTACTTCCTGATGTATCTAATATTGAGTTGCCTAGTTTGGAACAAATGACGGCAGATGGATTATTGAATTATGTAGATTTAGAAAGTATATATATTGATCATGTAGAAGCTAATTTCGATATGAATGCGATTCGTAATTCAGGTCAGAAGATAGCTTACGATGCAATGTATGGCGCAGGTATGAATGCTGTAAAGAGATTGTTACCAGATGCTATTTGTTTGCATTGTGATGATAATCCAGGATTTAAAGGACAAGCACCTGAACCTATTCATAGAAATCTAAAAGAGCTTTCGGAGACTATCAAAAATGATCCAGAGATTACTTGCGGATTAGCAAATGACGGAGATGCAGATAGAATCGGAATGTATGATGGAGATGGTAATTTTGTAGATTCTCATCATCTGTTGTTATTATTGTTATGGTACATGCATGATTTTAAAGGATTAAGAGGAAAGGTAGTGGTAACATTTTCAGTTACAGATAAAATGAAAAAACTTGCAGAAGCATTAGGATTAGAAGTTGAGGTAACGAAAATTGGATTTAAGTATATCGCTGAAATCATGATTAATGAAGATGTATTAGTTGGAGGAGAAGAGTCAGGAGGTTTGGCTGTAAAAGGTCATATTCCAGAACGTGATGGAATTTGGATGGGACTTTTGATTTTTGAGTTTATGGCAAAAACTGGAAAAACATTGAAAGAATTGATTCACGACTTATATGAAAAAGTAGGTTCTTTCTCTTTTGACCGAGATGATTTACATATCAAAGAAGAGCAAAAGCAAGCGGTGATTAATACTTGTAAAACAAATCCTTATTCAGCATTTGGAGATTATAAAGTTCAAAATGTAGAAACGATTGATGGATTTAAATTTTACCTGAGTGATACAGAGTGGGCAATGATTCGACCATCAGGAACAGAACCTGTTTTGAGAGTTTATGCTCAGGCACCTACTCCTGAAAAAGTTCGTTCTATTTTGGATTCGATTCAAGCGACTATTCTTTAGGACAAAAGAAAGTGTAAAAATGAAAAATCCCGAATCTTCAAATTGAAGATTCGGGATTTTTCATTTTGTAATCATTGTTATATAGTTTTCGCTTCGCTATTGTTATGATTATTATTTAAATCATCATAGATGGTTTATACTACATACTTGTAATTTTGCACTAGTGCGGAAACAAAAAAAACAAAATTTTGAGTTCTAAGTTAGAAGACAATTTTCAATTTTTCATTTTCAATTTTCAATTGCGACTTGTCGCATTAAGTTTTTATTTTTCAAATGAAATGATTACTCCATTTTTTCCTACAATATAACCTTTGTCATTAATTACAAAAATATCGTGAAAATCTTCATCAATAAACTCTTCAATAACTTCCCAATTGTCTCCACCATCTTTAGTTTTCCAAAATAAACCTTTTTCACCTACGATATATCCATTGTTTTTATTGGTAAAAAAAACGGAAAGGAAAGGTTCATTAGATGTAGATAGATTATCTCCATTACGAATAAAATTCCATGTATTCCCCGCATCCTCAGTTTTAATAATAGAACCAGAAGAACCTACAGCATATCCAACTTGTGAAGTAGGAAAATGAATCGCTCTAAAGAAGTCGCCAATGATACCTTTGTTTTGCCAAGTACTTCCTCCATCCGTTGAACGTAAAACAATTCCATAACCTACAACATGAACTATATCTTTTTCAGAATGAAAAACTGCACTTAGTTCTTGTTCAAAAGTATCGACTATTGCAGCTTGAAAAGAATCATCGACTTTGATGATTTTTCCATTTTGGAAAGCACCGCCAGTAACGATGATGCCACTTCCATTTCCCCAAAAACTAACATCCCAAAAAGTCTCAAAAGGAAAAAATAAATTATGCCAGACCCAATCACTTTGAGGATTTTCTTTATAATAAAAATCTCCACCCCAACTAACAGCAAAGCCATTTTTAGATTCATTGAAATGTAATCCATATAATTCTTTTCCTATAATAGGAAGAGAATCAATAGACCAAGAGTTTCCTGCGTCAGTTGTTTTTAAAGGTATACTTGCATTCCAAGTATTACCGCCTACGATATAGCCAGTAGAGTCATCAGTAAAAAAGACAGAATTTAAAGTGAGTTGAGTTGGACTAGAAAGTTGTTGCCATGAGGTAGAAAAGGTCTTTTCTTTTTTACAAGAAAAAACTAAAAGGAGAATATAAATTGAAAAAATGAAGTGTAAATATTTTCTCATTAGAATTAAAGAACTTTAGGAATAAAAAAAGACCCTTACGAATGTAAGGGTCTTTTTTTATTCTATATTTGAAAGTAAATTTATTCTTTACCTTTCGTTGCTAGTTTATTTTTTTCCATCCAATTTAAAGTAGGAAAAGCGGCATGACTATTATGAGAAAATTTCTTACTGTAAGAAACAGGTACATAATAGTTATTAACAAAATCCATTAGAAATGAAGTTAATTCATCTTTATCTACATTTCTAGATGCTGGTTTTAAGTAGTAACCAATATGATTTATTCTACCATCTTCATCCCAGAAAACATGTAACCACATTTTCACACCTTTAATATCATAGTCTAACATTTCGGCATGAGCTTCCATTTCTTTAATCATAT
This sequence comes from Saprospiraceae bacterium, assembly GCA_023301005.1. Classification (GTDB taxonomy): domain Bacteria; phylum Bacteroidota; class Bacteroidia; order Chitinophagales; family Saprospiraceae; genus CAJQQY01. The sequence continues at coordinate 3,083 of JALZVK010000186.1, forward strand.
TACTCCAAATGCTCATTGCTTGAGTTGCTTCGACATCTTCAAGTGCGAATAGTGATGTACCATATTCTACACTTAATTGGTCATAAGCAGCTTCATTTTCACCTAATTGAAAAACTTTAGGCATAATTGTAACCTCAGGATCTTGGTCGGTTTTAGGGTCAGTAGGATTATTGTTTGCAAACAACGGATTGTAAGCAACCATAATACTAACTAACAAAATTAATATATTCCTCATTACATGTAGTTTTTTAGAAAGATGATGAAAATCTATCTGTATTTATATTGGGTTTTCTTAGGTATAAAAATGACTTAATAATTGATTTTATTTTTAGAAAAAGAGTATTAAGATTTATTTAAATAATTAGGATTGTATAAATATATAAAAATAAAATTAAAGATTACGCACAATTGAGGGTACATGGAAAAAAAGAAGGGTTTAAAATTTAGCTATATGTTTCTGTAAGAACACAAGATATAAATTTTATTCTTTAAAAACAGTATTTGATTTCAAAATATTGCTAAATGTGTGGATGTTTTTTTAAAAATCCTTTTTTTATTTGGTGTATAGTAATATATGTACTGTTAAATTTCATGAGCTGAATCTGTCTTTAGTAAACTAAATCGCTCTAAATTATAGAATTTTTCTTTAAAAAAAAATCCATCTCTTATATTTCCTTCGTAACTAAACCCTAATTTTTTTGCTACTGCAATACTTTTTTTATTTTCAGTAATCGCATTAATTTCAATTCTATGGATGTCCATTTGCGAAAAAACATATTTAATTAATCTCTTACATGATTGAGTAGCTAAACCTTGACCTTCTACATCTTGACTTACCCAATAACCGAGTTCGCTAGATTTGTTCTTTTTTGAAATCTTTACTAATATAACGGAGCCTACTAATTTTTGTTTACAAAAAATAAAAGTTGTTAATCTTTGACCACCTTGATTAAATAGAATTGAGTTTTTTAAAAATTCGATACTATTCTCGATTGTTTTTGTGTATTCTACCCAAGGTAACCATTGACCTAAATAATTTCTTTGTGTATCAACAATAGTAAAAAGCTCTTCTGCAAAGTTTTCATCAGGCAGGCGAAGCTCTAAATTTTCATTAATAAAAAGGGATTTACTCTTCATATCAACAATTTATATAATTTTGGCTCAATTTTTTGAAAGTGTTAGTAAGTATCTAATTAATTTTAGCTTTTTACTTTCTGAAATTTGCTATTTTTACACATTATATTTATATATAAAACATAGCTATTTTTTTAACTAAAGATTTATACATACCGGATGGGAAAAATAATCTCACTACTTAATCACAAAGGCGGCGTTGGTAAAACTACATCTGCTATCAATATTGGTGCTGGTTTAGCGGAACTTGGAAGAAAAGTTCTCCTAATAGACCTAGACCCTCAAGCTAATCTTACTCTTTCATTAGGTATTCCTAGACAGAAAAATACTATCTATGAAGCTCTCCGAGGGGAGAGTGATTTAGACCCGTATGAATATAAAGAGAAAATTCATGTAATTACTTCTTCTCTTGATTTGTCAGGTGCTGAAATGGAATTGATAAATGAAGCAGGAAGAGAATATATTTTAAAAGAATTATTTGCAACAGTTGAAGATGATTATGATTACATAATTATTGATTGTCCTCCGTCTTTAGGATTGTTGACTCTAAATGCATTGACGAGTAGTCAAGTTGTATTTATTCCTTTGCAAACTGAATTTTTGGCTTTACAAGGATTGGCAAAAATTAAGCAGATTGTAGATAAGGTTCGATTCAGATTGAATAAAGAATTATCTATAGGTGGAGTAATTGCTACGATGTATGATCATCGTAAAGTACTTAACAGAGATGTTGTCGAAACTATTAAAAAGTATTTCGGAGAAAAAGTATTTAAAACTTTGATCAGAGATAATGTAGCATTAGCGGAAGCACCTTCACAACGAAAAGATATTTTCTCATATAGTAAAGGAAGTAACGGAGCGCAAGATTATTTAGAACTTTGTAAAGAAATTATTGCAAGGTTGGAACCTGTAGGCGTGTAAGTATTGTTCAAACCAATGAGAAAACAATTTATAACTAATAAGATTACAGGTTATTTTTTTAAAACCTCCGCCTGTTATCATAAATCAAAAGTAAATTTTGAGTAAGAAAAAATTTAAAAAAGGACTGGAAAGTTTGTTCGGCGATTGGGGAGGTGAACCAATTGAAGATACGGTATTGGAGTTAGAACGTACTGAGGAGCCAGAACCAGCTAAAGAAGAGCCTGCCTCTTCCCCACATTCTAAGAAAGATAATGATAGAAAAACAAATGCGGGTAAAAATTTTACTACTGATTTAGATTCTTTATTTCAAGAGACGGTGCATGAATCTATTGAAGAACAATTTGAAATAAGAAAAGAAAGAAAGAAAGAAGAAAAAAATACTAAGGGAACTAAAGCTAAAGTAGAAAAGAAAAAGAAGCGTAGAGTTATACCTCGTTCAGGTGGAATTGATTCGCTGATTCGTAGTACTGTTGAAGGAAGTATCATGCAAATCGAATCGACTAGTAATAAGAAAAGAGTTTCTTTTGTTTTTGATAAAGAGAAATTAAGCAAGTTGAAAAATATTGCAAAAATTAAAAAATCTTATCTGAGAGATGTCATTGATGAAGTCGTTGAGAGATATTTAGAAGAATATGAATCCAAGGATGAAAAATAGGAAATAAATTAAATGGCTGAATGACTTAATTATCATTCAGCCATTTTGATAAGCATCTACCAAAACTGTATCTTCCCACCATGCGTCGTATAGATGAATTTCGTTTATTTTATAATCATACTATTCATCCTGAATTAGTCAGAATGGAATCGGTTCGGAAACGTTTATTACGTTTAATGTTAGTTTCTACAATAGCGATTGCTATTATTTGTGTTATTTTGTTATTCTTTCAAGCGACCCTATTTGCGTTTTTTTTAGTCTTACCTTTTGGATTCTATATTAGTTATTTGTTATATCGTATTCAAGAGTTTCGATCGACATTCAAACCCAATGTGGTTAATTTGATTTTAGACTTTGTAGATAATAGTTTGAATTATGGAACGCTTAAATATGATAGCGATAAAAAAGTAGAGAAAAAACGTTTTTTGAATAGTCAAATTTTTAAAACGCCTGCAGCGCAGTATAATGGTGAAGATCATATTAGTGGAAAAATAGGAGAGTTAGATTTTGAGTTAAGTGAATTGAATGTTAAAGAATATTCAAAAGTAAGAAGTCGTTTAAATTATGTGTTCAGAGGTATTTTTCTCTATGCTAAATTGAATAGAGAAATGGAAGGAGAGATATTGATTTTACCTAAACAATTTAAACAATACCTTTCCAAGACGATTCGGTCTTTTAATTTGCGAGGCGGAATAGAGTTAGAAGGAGATACATTAGGACTTAATTTTGGAAATCACTTTTTATCATATGCAACTATTGATGCGAATATTGCTGGGTTGTTATCTCAAGATATGCAGCATACTATCTTGGAATATCGAAGAAGAACTGAAAAAGAAATATATGTATCATTTATAAAAAATGAAATTTATATCGCGATTACTGAACCAAAAGATATTTTAGAACCTTATATTTTTAGTTCAAATGTTAGCTTTGAATTAATTCATGAGTTTTTTGAAGAGATAGATTTATTGATGAGTATTGTAGAAGATTTTGATAAATCGCATTAGCGTTGGTTCTGTCAAAAATGAAAATTTATAATCATAGAAATTAATAATTTAAAAATATTTTAAATGAGAAATTTATTTGGAATTACGCTCTTACTAATTACTTTTCTTTGTTCTTGTAACTCTACTCAAAAAACAGTAGCCCAAGTAAAAGAACAAACTTTTGCTGCCAATGAAAATGCATTGTTATGGCAAGTAACTGGAAAAGAATTAAAAGAACCTTCGTACGTTTTTGGAACGATTCACATGATCGGAAAAAATGATTTCTTTTTGACGGATGCAATGAAAAAAGCATTTGGCGAAAGTGATAGAGTCGTTTTTGAAATCAATATGGAAGAGATGAATGACTTCAGCGTTCTATTTACTTTAATGGGAAAAATAAAGATGAAGGATGGAAAGACTTTATCTGATTTGATAAGTGAAGAAGACTATAAAATGGTCGATAAACATTTTAGTGAAATGGGATTACCTTTGAGCTTTTTAGAAACAATCAAACCATTATTCCTTTCCACTTTTGCCTCAGGCGACGTAGCGCCTGGCGATATGGAATCAGGTAAATTAAAATCCTATGAAATGGAATTTATGGAGATGGCTAAAACTGCTAAAAAAGAAATGGACGGTTTAGAAACGATCGAATTCCAGTTGAGTATGTTTGATAGTATTCCATATAAAGCACAAGCTGATATGTTAGTTGATGCCATCAAAAATGCAGGAGAAGGTGATGACCAATTTAAGCAAATGGTAGATTTATATAAGCAACAAAATTTATTAGGATTGCAAAAAATGATAGAAGGTGATACAGAAGGAGTAGGAGAATTTGAAGATATTCTTTTAGCAGGAAGGAATAGAAATTGGATTCCTTTAATGGATGGAATGATGAAAACGAAAAAAACTTTCTTTGCAGTTGGAGCAGGACACTTAGGTGGAGAACAAGGCGTAATTGCATTGTTACGAAAAGAAGGATATACTGTAAAAGCTGTAGACCCAGTTCAAAAGAAGCCTTAATTTTCGCATTTAAAAAAAAATAAAAAATGGTCAATCCAATTCATTTGGATTGACCATTTTTTTATGAAAGAAATGAAATAGACTTGTTACTCTTTATCTGATGGAGCGAAACGGAACAAATTTTATTTTGGATTAGGCAAAATTTTTTGGAATAGCCGTAGCTATTGCTAAAAATTTTAACGACGTACA
>JALZVK010000187.1 GCA_023301005.1 Saprospiraceae bacterium
TCTACTAAAGTGATTCATTACTATTTGATGCTTTTACTTTCAGTTGCAGTCGTTGCATCGTTGACGACAGTAGGTGTGATATTGGTCGTTGCAATGTTAATCACACCTGCCGCAACAGCATTGTTATTAACGGATAGATTACATTGGGCAATTGCAATTTCTGGATTGGTCGGTGTGTTGGCTACAGTACTTGGATTCTTAATGTCTATCATTTGGAATTTCCCTCCAGGTCCAACGATGACTGTTGTTGCTACTTTTTTATATTTTCTTGCCGCACTATTTGCTCCTAAAAAAGGGTTAGTATTTCGATTTTTTAGAAAAAGAAAATTACAGCAAAAAATTCAATTGGAAGATACCCTCAAACAAGCATTGAAATTACATGAACGAGGAAATTTATCTTTCCCAACTCTAATTGAAAAATTAGGCATCAAGCAAAATATGCTTCGCTCTCATTTAAGGACTTTAAGAAAACAAGGTTTTGTAACTACAAATAAAAATGAAGTTATACTCACTTCGGGAGGTAATGAGGAAGCGACAAAATTAGTTCGTGCTCACCGACTTTGGGAAACTTTCTTAGTACAACAAATGGGATTGACAGAGGAACAAATTCACGAAGATGCTGAAAAATATGAACACCTTTTGACGGAAGAAATTTTAGATGAAGTTGATCAGACTTTAGGTTTTCCATCTACTGATCCGCATGGTTCTCCGATTCCTAAAAAATCTGGATTACCTAATTTCCCTTTAATCAATTTAGAAGTTTTACAAAAAGCAAAAATTGCGCAGCAACAAATCAACGAACATATTACTGCTCAATTATGGAAATTAGGATTATTACCAAATACTACTTTTGCTATAAAAAAAATAGATGGAGATACTATCGAATTAGAAATAGATGGAAAAGATATTAAGGTTCCTAAGACACTTGCAAGGCAAGTGAATGTGTTGTCTTAAAATAGAACAAGTCTATTAGACTTGTTACCCCTTAATAAATACTATTTTGGAAAAATATTTTTCCGCTATTTTCTCTAAAAAAATGAGTCCGTAACTAGGCTATGCACTAATTTTTTAAGAAAAACTATCGAAAAAATCTAATTCCCCAACAAGCTCTAAATTAAAATCAATTATCCAATTCTTCAAAAATGGAATTATTGCTTTTAAATTCAGGAATAGATTGCTTGAGTAATTTGACTAGAGCTTTATTATTTTGTTGATTAAAAAGTTTGCGAAGTTGAGCGACTATATTTTTTACTTTTTCAAAATCGTATTCTCGAACTGTAGCAATCATTATTTTTTTATGATGAGTAGGAAGACTTGTTTCTGCATTGTTGAGTAATTCTTCATACAACTTTTCACCTGGGCGAAGTCCTGTAAAAGTGATTTGAATATCCTTACCGAGTTCCAAACCAGAAAGTCGAATCATCCTTTTAGCAAGGTTTAAAATCTTAATAGATTTTCCCATATCAAAAACATAAATCTCACCACCTCTTCCCATAGCACCTGCTTCCAAAACTAACTGACACGCTTCAGGTATCGTCATAAAATATCGAGTCATCTCATGATGCGTCACGGTGACGTTTTTGAATATCATTATTAGGATGGAAAATATTTTGAGCAGATTCGCTATTGACTACATTTTTGAGGTGCATATAATCAATAGGCATTCCACCTAAATCAACAGGAACAATTGCTTTTGTTTTAGAGGTGATAGCTTATTTGACTTTTTCAACGTCAAGTGTGAAATCGTCAGATTTCATATCGACCATAATTTGGAGTTGCTTCACAATGTAAAGCGACATTAGCAGTAGCACAGTAAGTATAAGCGGGAACAATGACTTCATCTCCTTTTTGAATGCCTAGCCACCTCATGACTAACTCCAATCCTCCAGTACAAGAGTTAATACACAAGACTCTCGGAACTTGTGCTAACTTTTCAACTTCTTTCTCCAAAGCCTTAGTACGAGGTCCAGTCGTAATCCAACCCGATGCCAAAGCGGCTGAAACTTCATCTATAACCTCCTTATCAATACGGGGAGGAGCGAAGGGAACTTTTTTCATAAAATATGTTGTTAGTACCAAAAGAGAGTGCAAAAATACTTTTTTTAAAAATAACATTAGAAATTAAGTTTCTATTTATTTGTTTATACAAAAAAAGAATTTACTTTTGCAGTCCAATATCGCGGAGTGGAGCAGTTGGTAGCTCGTCGGGCTCATAACCCGAAGGTCGTAGGTTCGAGTCCTGCCTCCGCTACATAGTAAAAATTTAATCCATTTATAAACAGTAGTTTATAGATGGATTATTTTATTATATGAGTATTTGATTGAGTGTTTTAATAAATTGGTTGCTACTTTTTTAAGAATGTTATTCTGTCTTGTAATGCTTCAAGAGCTTTTCTTGGTTTTCTAATATGTAAAGTTTTCTCTTTCCTAAACATTTCTGATTTTACTTTGAATAAAGTAAAATATTCTTTTCTATAATATTCAACACCTTTTATTATTGAATCATCTTTTGTTTTTGATGCCAATAGTTCTAATTTTTGAATTAAAGAAGAATGGTTATTAATTTCAATTATTAACTCTCGATATGTTTCAAATTGTTGTTGATGCCTTAGTGAATTACGTATGACTTCAGATTCTGTAACAGTTAAGGTGTAATACTTAAATAAAATGGTTTCAGATTTTACAAGACTATTGTTTAAAGTATTTGTAATAAAATTATCAATATTTTCAATTGGACTATCAGTACTAACATAGTCTAAAATTTCCTTTTGATTGCTTGAAGATGTTTTACTTAATATATTTAAGTCTGATGTGATTCTTTCCGTTGCTTTATCAGATTCCTTTTTAAGATTATCAATTGCCAAGCTTGCTGCTTTAGATTTTGTACTAAGGTCGGTAAGGATTTTATCAGATTCGACTTCAAGTTTATTATTGAACCTTTCCCCTTGTAATCGCATTTCATTTATGGTATTTGAGAATTCCATATTTAAAGAGTCCATCATCACTTGTCTTTCTGTTGATGCGTTTGTAAAGTTAGTTTGAGATTGTTTCCCTGAATAGTATCTAAATAAACTTATTCCAATTACTACAATAATACCTCCTAGCGCAGCTAATAATATTGATAGCCAAACCATAGTTTTATCTTCCATATTAAAAGTGTTTATAATGATATTTGTTTTTGATAAAAAAAAGAATTCTTTAAATACCACACCAATTTATTCTACTAATTGAATTATTATTCCCAATTATCAACATTCCGTAAGACAATAAAATCTAAAGACTAGAGTCCTTACCTTTTCGTTTTTATATCCCAATTTTAATAAATGAAAATATGTTCATATATTTATATGATGGAGAGTAAAAATATAATGAATGACGAGTTAGTGGAAAAATTAGAGCGCATTGCTTTTATTTTAAAAACGGTGGCACATCCGATGCGATTGGCAATCATCCACTTATTGGAGCTGCATCCACAATTGTCTGTTTCTGAAATATGTGAAAGTTTAGGAACAGAACAATCACTTACCTCACATAATCTTCAGAATATGAAAATTAAAGGAATATTGTCTTCTAAGAGAAGTGGAAGGAGTGTCTATTATTCCTTGAAAGAAAAAGACGTTTCCATGATTATAGAATGCTTGGAAGACTGTAAATGCAATATGTAATTACATTGTTATAAGTAATAAAAGAAAAGCACTTTGTCAGCAAAGTGCTTTTCTTTGGATTTAAAACATGAAATAAACTACATATTTTTGAATGTTGTTTTAAGTTTTCTATTTTTCAGTATTACCGAGACTATACGACATAAAGACTTTTAAAAAGTCAATAACTTTATATCGAAAATAAAATTATAGAACCATAAAAATCAATTTACAAATGAAAGTAGAACAAATATATACGGGATGTTTAGCACAAGGCGCATACTACATCGAGAGTAACGGAGAGGCAGCTATCATTGACCCACTTCGTGAAACAGAACCATATATTGCTAAAGCAAAAGCGAATGGTGTAAAAATCAAATATATTTTTGAAACACATTTTCATGCAGATTTTGTTTCAGGTCATTTAGACTTAGCGAAAAAGACAGGTGCAAAAATTATTTATGGACCTAAGGCGGAAACGAAATACAAAAAGCATTTAGCAAAAGATGGTGAAGTTTTTAAATTAGGAAAAGTATCTATTACTGCTTTGCATACGCCAGGGCATACTCCAGAAAGTACGACCTACCTTTTAAAGGACGCAAAGAAAAAACCATATTCTATTTTTACGGGAGACACTTTATTTATAGGTGATGTAGGTCGTCCAGATTTAGCGCAGAAAAATGGGAAGTTGACTAAGGAACAATTGGCGGGTTGGTTGTATGATAGTTTACGAAAGAAGATTATGACGTTGCCTGATGATGTATTGGTTTACCCTGCTCATGGTGCTGGTTCCGCTTGTGGAAAAAATATGAGTTCTGAAACTTGGGATACTTTAGGTAATCAAAAGAAAACCAATTACGCACTTCGTGCAAATATGACGAAGAAGGAATTTATCAAAGAAGTGACGGATGGATTATTACCGCCTCCTGTTTATTTTCAAAAAAATGCAGCACTTAATAAATCAGGTTACGAAAGTATAGATATTGTTATGAAGCGTGGAGTAAAGTCACTTTCTCCTCGTGCTTTTGAAACTGCTGCGAATGAAACAGATGCATTGATTTTGGATGTTCGTCCAAAAGATGAATTTGTAAAAGGTTTTATTCCTAATTCAATTTTTATTGGTTTGGATGGAAGTTTTGCACCTTGGGTAGGCGCATTGATTCCAGATTTGATGCAACCGATTTTGATAGTTGCACCTAAAGGAAAAAATAAAGAAACGGTAAAACGATTAGCTAGAGTTGGTTATGATAATGCCATTGGATATTTGAAAGGTGGATTCGATGCTTGGAAAAAAGAGAAAAGAGAGATAGACAAAGTCGAAACTATCAATGTGAAAAAATTCGCAAAAGGTTATTCTAAAAAATTAAATATTATAGATGTAAGAAAACCTACTGAATTTATTGCAGAACAAGTGCAGGATGCACAAAATATTCCATTGAGTACGATTAGCAATAGCATGAGTGAAATCAGCAAAAAGAAAAAGTATTATTTACATTGTAGAAGTGGTTATCGTTCGACGGTCGCTGCATCTATTTTAAAGGCAAGAGGATATGAGAATTTGGTCAATGTACAAGGTTTGTATACTGATATCTCTGCTTCTAAAATCCCAACATCGGATTTTGTATGCCCAACTACTTTAGAAAAATAACAAGACATTTACAAAAGCATTTCTTCTGAAAAGAGGAAATGCTTTTTTTATAGAAATAACAAACGAAAAATTAACTACATGAAATATGGATTTGTAATCGACAACCGTAAATGTATCGGTTGTCATGCCTGTACTACCGCCTGTAAATCAGAACATGAAGTTCCTGTAGGAGTGAATAGAACATGGGTGAAGCAAGTGGAAAAAGGAGAGTTCCCAAACACTCGTCGGCTTTTTTCAGTTATGCGTTGTAATCATTGTACCGATGCACCTTGCGTTGACATTTGTCCAACGGAGTCATTGTATTTTCGAGAAGATGGAATTGTAGATTTTGATAAAGACCGATGTATCGGTTGTAAATCATGTATGCAAGCCTGTCCTTATGATGCTTTATATATTGACCCTGAAACCAGCACCGCAGCTAAATGTAATTATTGCGCTCACCGTGTCGATGTTGGTTTGGAACCAGCTTGTGTAAATGTATGTCCAGAGCATGCAATTATTTCGGGAGACATGCACGACCCGAATTCTGAAATCACTCAACTTCTTTCTCGCCAACAAGTCAAAGTTAGAAAACCTGAAAAAGGAACAGTTCCCAATCTATTTTATATTGATGCAGATGAGGCTTCATTGAATCCAACTGCAACTGCAAAATCAGATTCTTATTTCTGGAGTTCTCAATCTATGGGCGTAGGTCACTTTGCTAAGGAAGCAGAAAAGATGGCATTTTCAAATGGTGATTTAGTAACTGCATTGTTAGAACAAAATGAAGGCGTAGCAGCGCAAGACTTAGCTAAATCAGGTGCAGAAAAATCCATTGATGTTTTGATGGGAAAAGATAAACCTGTCAACAAAGGAAAAGCAACTCGTACTTATGATGTTGCAGACAAAGGAATTTTATGGGGATGGGAAGTATCTGCTTATGTATGGACGAAGGCGATTTCAGCAGGTGCATTTTTAGTTCCATTTTTAGCATGGGCATTTGGATTTGCGGAAGTCAATCCAATGATACTTTGGATGGGACTAGGATTAGGCGTTTTATTTTTAGCCGTAACTGGAGTGTTATTAATTATGGATTTGGATAGACCGGATAGATTTTTAAATGTATTGTTACGACCTCAATGGGGTTCATGGTTAGTGAAAGGTGGATATGCAATTACGATTTATGGAGGCTTACTTTCTTTGTTGGCAGCAGCAGCTTGGTTTGGTTGGAGTGCCATTCATACACCAGTCATGTGGTTGACGGCAATCACGGCAGTAGTCGTTGCAATCTATACGGCGTTTCTTTTTGCGCAAGCTAAAGGAAGAGATTTTTGGCAAAGTCCAACACTAGCGATTCATATGTTGGTACATAGTTTTATGGCAGGAGCTGCGATATTTGGAATCCTTTCTTTGTTTGTTGAAAATGGTGCGAACTGGTTACCATTTTTGAAAAATGTATTGTTGGTTGGAGTAGTGGTAAATCTATTTACGATGTTAATGGAATTGACCATGACACACCCTACTCAAGATGCCAAACGAACTGTTGACATGATTTTAAAAGGACGATATAAAAATAAATTTTGGTTAGGAGTATTGGTTTTGGGAAATGTAATTCCAATGTTAGTTTTATTCTTCGGTGGAGGTAGTGCAATGATATTGGCTGCCGCAGGAGCAATGGTGTTACTTGGAATTTGGTTTACAGAAGATATTTGGGTAGAAGCACCACAAAGAATTCCCCTATCGTAGGGGACGACCTTAATGGTCGCCCAAACCTATCGAAAATTTCATTTAAGAAAAAGAAAAAAAGAACATGACAAAACATAAACCATCACTAATAGAACGCATCGCCGAAAAAATAGGATTGATTCAAAATCTCCATGAAGAGAATAATGAAGCTCCAGTTGAAAGGTTAACCGAACCAAATAAATTAACGGATTTTCCACCCATCGAACAATGGGATGATTGGACAGAATACGATGCTAAAGCACATCCAAGAAAAGTGAAAAGGAATTACACCATAGTTCCGACGACTTGCTTCAATTGCGAAAGTGCTTGCGGACTAACTGCATACGTAGATAAAGAAACCAATGAAATTCAAAAGTTTGAAGGGAATCCATATCACCCAGGAAGCCGTGGAAGAAACTGCGCCAAAGGTCCAGCTACCATCAATCAAATTACCGACCCAGATAGAATTTTATATCCACTCAAAAGAGCAGGGAAAAGAGGGGAAGGAAAATGGGATAGAGTAACTTGGGATGAAGTCCTCGATGACATCGCAGGAAGAATGCGGAAAGCGATTCAAGAAGACAGACACAATCAAATCGCTTATCATGTAGGTCGCCCAGGGCATGAAGGATATGCCAATCGAGTGATTCAAGCATGGGGCGTAGATGGTCATAATTCGCATACCAATATTTGTTCTTCAGGTGCGAGGTTGGGATATAATGTATGGTATGGTTACGACCGACCGTCACCTGACCATGCCAACGCAAAATTCATTTTATTGATTTCTGCACACTTGGAAAGTGGACATTATTTTAATCCACATGCGCAGCGGATTATCGAAGCAAAAATGAAAGGCGCGAAATTGGCAACAATGGACCCACGCTTATCCAATACAGCAAGTATGTCTGATTATTGGATGCCTTCCTACCCAGGAACGGAAGCAGCCGTTTTGTTGGCAATGGCAAAAATCATTTTAGAGAAAGGATTATACAATCGACCGTTCTTAGAAAATTGGACGAACTGGGAAACGTATTTAGAAAAACGTCATCCTAACACTCCTCTTACATTTGAAAATTATATTGAAAAAATGACGGGTGAGTATGCAGAGTATACGCCCGAAATGGCGGAAGCAGAAAGTGGTGTCAAAGCAGATATGATTCGAGAAGTAGCTATAAAAATTGGAGAAGCAGGAGAGAAGTTTGCTACGCATAATTGGAGAAGTGCAGCGAGTGGAAACTTAGGCGGTTGGTGTGTATCTCGATGTTTACATTTTTTAAATGTACTGACAGGAAGCGTCGGAACCATAGGTGGAACATCGCCTAATAGTTGGAATAAATTTAAACCTAAATTTCATACCACTCCTCCTGGGCAGAAATTTTGGAACAATATGCACTTTCCAAATGAGTATCCATTGGCGATGTTTGAAATGAGTTTCTTACTTCCGCATTTCTTAAAAGAAGGTAGAGGGAAAATGGACGTTTATTTTTCAAGAGTGTTCAATCCTGTGTGGACTTATCCTGATGGATTTTCATGGATGGAAGCTTATATGGATGAAGAGAAATTTGGCTTGCATGCTGCCATGACTCCGACTTGGAATGAGACGGCATTCTTTGCAGATTATGTTTTACCGATGGGGCACTCTGCGGAACGACATGATTTAAATAGTTATGCAACACACTCAGGAATGTGGATTGCGTTCCGTCAACCTGTGTTGCGAGAAGCTGCCCGACGTGCTGGAAAAGAAGTAGAGTTTACCTACGAATCCAACCCTGGAGAAGTATGGGAAGAAGATGAATTTTGGATTGAGTTGAGTTGGCGAATTGACCCTGATGGAAGTTTGGGCATTCGTAAACACTTCGAGTCTCCTTACCGTCCTGGAGAGAAAATTAAAATCGACGAATACTATCAATACATTTTTGAAAATACAAAAGGACTGACTGCTGCTGCGCAAAAAGAAGGATTGACGGAATTGGATTATATGAAAAAGTACGGCACATTCGAAGTAGAAAAACA
>JALZVK010000188.1 GCA_023301005.1 Saprospiraceae bacterium
GGCAATAAGTTTATTTTACTATTCACAATTTTTTCATTGTCGTATTCTTGTAATATAAGTACTAAAAGTGTTGATATTGATATTTTATCAGAGATTTCAACCTTTCCTGAGTACGAGAAGAATTATATGCTATGTCAAGATATTTTAATAACAACAAATTGGAATCAATTATTTATAGAAAAGATTAAGGATTACAAACCAAATGAGTTTGATGGATTATCTTTATTTATAAATACGGGGGAAGATGAGAATCAGGTAATAATTCAATTGCGATACAATACTGGAAAAAGACCTGATAAATATGATGAGATAAAAAACGTGATGATAGCTAAAATTGAAGAAATCGAAAAACTATATATTGAAAATGATAGTTTCATATCAGAAGCAACTAAACTTGCAAATAGCCATTTAAAATCATTAGATGATGGTAAGTATGATGAAGTATTTAATTTAATGCCTAAAGAAATACTTAAGACGTTTCCAGATTCAAATAGAAATGAGATTATTGAAATTCGTAAAAGAGTTGATTTTTCCAATAGAGAATTTAGGTATAGACATATTGGGAAGATTGAGGAAACTGAATCAGATAAAATTTCGCAAGTTGTTATTTATTACTTATTAGATGGAAAAGGACAACATGAATATATTGCATATAATTTAATAAATGGAAAAGTAGAACTAGTTGGATATACCATACAAGAAGTTAAAGAATAATTACCTTGTGAAAAAAATGTTTACTCTCACTAAATTGGGTAAATAATATATTTAAAAATATTAACCATAATAACTGTGACTTTCGAAGATTTAAATTTAAATAATCCATTACGGAATGCATTGGCAGATTTGGAATATGTGACCCCGACACCTATTCAACGAGAAGCGTTTTCCAAAATCATGTCAGGGAAAGATGTCGTCGGCGTAGCGCAGACTGGTACAGGTAAAACATTTGCCTACTTGTTGCCATTGCTTCGGTTATTAAAATATTCGACAGATGGTCATCCTCGAATTTTAGTTTTAGTACCTACGAGAGAGTTGGCGGTGCAAGTCGCAAGTGAAGTGGAAAAACTGACGACATATATGACCTTACGAGTTGTTGCAGTTTACGGAGGAACGAATATCAATACTCAAAAACACATGGTCATGGATGGTGTAGATGTACTCGTTGCTACTCCTGGGCGGTTTTTTGATTTGGCATTGAGTCGAGCATTTAAAGTAAAACATATCAAAAAATTGGTTGTTGATGAGGTAGATGAAATGTTGAATTTAGGATTTAGAACACAACTGAAAAATGTGATGGAAATGTTGCCTGAGCGTAGGCAAAATTTATTATTCTCTGCTACCTTGACTGATGATGTAGAAACATTAATCAATGATTATTTTTTTCAACCTTTAAAAATTGAGATTGCTCCTCACGGTACTCCGTTGGAACAAATCAATCAACTTGGTTTTTCAGTTCCTAATTTTAATACCAAATCAAATCTGTTAGAACTATTGTTACAAAATGATGAAGCGATGAATAAAGTCCTCGTTTTTGTCAGTACTAAAAAGTTAGCGGATTATCTTTTTGAAAAAATATCGCCCAACTTCCCTGAAAAAATTGGAATCATTCATTCCAATAAATCTCAAAATTTTCGACTGCGAATGGTTGAAGAATTTGCTGAAAATAAAATTAAAATTTTGTTGGCAACTGATATTGTTGCGCGTGGATTAGATATTGTTGGTGTCTCTCATGTCATCAATTTTCACATGCCTGAAACGCCTGCTGATTACATGCATAGAATAGGTCGTACTGGTCGGGCAGATTTGAAAGGAATTGCGATTTCTTTTATTTCTGAAAATGAGGAAGAAGTGCATGAAGCTATCGAAACGCTTATGAACACTACCATAACAATGCTCCCAACACCTGAAGATTTGGAAATTTCTAAGGAACTCCTTGAGGTGGAAAAAGAAAAAATGGGTGGTGATAAGTTCTATTATAGAGCTGCTGATATGTCTAAATCAAAGGGTGCTTTCCATGAGAAATTAGATAAAAATAAAAAGGTGAATCGTGCTAAAGAGAAACGTCAGGCTCGTATGGCGGAGAAGAAAAAATCTAGGAGAAGGAAGAAAAAGTGATGAGTGATGAGTAACTTTTTTTTTTACCGCAGAGTTTTGAAAAAGTTATCGCAGAGTTGCGCAGAGTTTTCTTTTTATTTATAAATAAAACTCTGCGAAAACTCACTACTAACTCTGCGGTAAAAAAAATTAATTCGTCATCAAAAGATTACCCACCTATAGTTGCCATCGACTCAGAAACGCCATTACCAAAACGACTTTGCTCTGCTTCAAAACCATTCTTTGCTCGATGCTTAAATGCATCAAGGAAGGTTGCACGAAGTTGCTCATCAGTAGCTCCCTCGCGCATTAGTGTTTTGATGTTGAATATTCCATTATCGTAGAGACATGTTTTCAGTTGACCTTTAGGAGTGATACGAATGCGATTGCATGTACCACAAAAAGTTCGACTATAAGCTGGAATAATTCCGATAGTGCCTTGGTGTAATGGGTTTTTATAATTCATCGAAGTCGATGAAGGTGGGTCAGGAAGTTTTTGGAGATTAGGAAAGTTGGTTTTAATTTTTTGAAGTATGGCTTTATAGTCCCATTTTAATTTGGGATAATGAGCACCTTCGCCATTGAAAGGCATCTCCTCGATAAATCGAACGCTGACGGGCCGTTCTTTTGCTAAAGAAGCCAATGGTATTATGTCTTCTTCATTTTTACCTGCCATGACGACAGCGTTAATTTTTACTTCAAAATCGTGTGATAACAATAAATCGAAACTACGCATGACATTATCAAAAACATCTCGCCTAGTAATTTCAAAAAATCGTGCTCGGTCCAAAGTATCAAGACTTAGATTGACAGACCGAATTCCAAGTTTTTTTAATTCGGGAATATATTGTTCTAGTAAAGTTCCGTTGGTCGTAAGATTGATAGTTCGGATGCCTTGGGTCCTTCTAATTGCCCAAAGCAATTTCATCATATCCTTACGTAGAAAAGGTTCGCCGCCTGTAATACGTACTTTTTCAATACCCATTTTCGCCAATAACTTAATGCCACGATGGATTTCCTCGTAGCTCATCAATTCTGTTCTATTAATATATTGGATACCTTCTTCTGGCATGCAGTAGAAACATCGAAGGTTACAGCGGTCAGTCACAGCTAGGCGTACATAATTAAGCACGCGACCGTGATTATCAAAAAGTTGTTTTCTCATAAGAAGCCAAGTTAGGTTAATAGGGCTTTCTTTCTCTTTAGTATATTACGTTTGTTCAATCAAGATATAAACTCTCTATTGAACGACAAAACTTTTTGATGAGTATAAAAACATATTTTTTTTTGACAAGTAAGTAACTAAAAAATTAGTTGACCTTATTTTGTCTTCTTCTATATTCTTTAGAGTATTTACTTGCTTGAAATATAAATGGAAAACTTGCTACTAAACCTAATAGTACAAACATTTCCATGCTTTTATATTCAGGGTGATAAGTAATGTATATCTCTAACAATACAAATACGGTTGCAGGTATCATCCCCCAAAGCAGGTGTTCTTTTCGAAGTTTGACGAGTTCTTGATCGGATAGTTTTTCTAGTTTGTTTTTTTTCATTTTTGTAAATATTAGTAACCGCCAACTTCAGTTGGCGGTTACTATAACGTACTATTTTTTGTAAAATCAAAGAGTCTTAAATAGTTAGCGTTTCTTCTTCTTATGTTTCTTCCGACTTCGATCCTCATGATCTTCAATCTCCTTCATCAATGATTTAATATCGCCCGACACATCACTCGAAAAATCAATCGTTGCTCGATAAGATTCTTTTCCAATCTCTAGCACTTCAATTTTTTCACCTAAAAAATCTTGAATCTCTACTAATAATTCCTCTTCCTCTTTACTCGAAAAAGAATAAGCATTTCCTCTATTTTTTCCACGACCAGTACGACCGACACGGTGAACATAATTTTCAGCTTGCTCAGGTAAATCATAATTAATAACAATATCCACATCAGGAATATCAATGCCTCTTGCACTCACATCAGTTGCGATAAGCAATTTTACTTCACCAGTTTTAAATTGATTCATGACTTGGTTTCGACTCTTTTGGTCTTTGTCGCCATGAATAGTGATACTATCAATATTGACTCTGCCCATCGCTTTACTGACTCGCTCCGCTCGGACTTTGGTACGTACAAATACTAAAATTTTCTTTCCTTCATTTTCTCCATGAATCCGTTCTAAGAAAAAACGTTTGTCATCCATAGAAACAAAAACGACTTTGTGATTGACATTTTTTGCAACAGGATTTTTAGGGGAAATTTGAATACGTACAGGTTTGTCTACTAAGGAGTAAGCGAGTTTTTTAATTTTCTGATTGATAGTTGCAGAGAAAAATAAGGTCTGTCTTTTTTTAGGTAAATGTCTCATCAAGTCTTGTATGTCTTTGATAAAACCTAAGTCCAACATGTGATCCGCTTCATCCAAAACTAAAGTCTCGATTCGTTCCAATCGTAGATGACCTTGACTTCGTAAATCAAACATCCGCCCTGGAGTTGCTATCAAAATATCTACACCTTTATTTAGTTTTTCAATCTGTGGCTCTTGGTCAACACCTCCAAAAATTCCAAAAGTCGTCACCTTAGTATGTCGACTTAGTTGAATAAAAACGTCTGTCAATTGTATCGCCAATTCATGAGTCGGAACCATCACTAGACATTTGATACCATCAGGTCTTTTGATTCTTTTTCGAGCATCAATCATGTTGATAACGGGGATGGCGAAGGCTGCGGTTTTACCTGTTCCAGTTTGCGCAATAGCCAATACATCTTCACCTTTCAATATTGAAGGGATAGCTTTGAATTGAATATCGGTAGGTCTGCGGAAGCCAAGTTTCGACAGGTTCTTTTTTATTTCGGGGGAGATATTGTATTCTTCGAATTTCATTTATTTTCTATTTCCTACTATGTCTTAACTGCATTATTTTTTCCATTCGTTGCAGCCTCATTCTATGATGTCGTTGTAATACGACTGGATAAAAATTAAAGATAATATTAATTATCATCGTCGCACTAATGAGTATCCACATTTCGGTTTTTATTAAAAAAACACAAAAGATGGTTATCAATATTAATGGAATCAAATGTCCGAACTCTGATTTTTTAGTATGTTGTTCGAATGATTTGATTCCATCTAATTTTCCATTAAAATAATTCTTTTGCATTTCTTTTTTTCTCCAAACAGTTGTTAGAAGAAATTTCCTAAACCGTTCCACTCCTAATTTTTGAAACCATGATTTCAATTTTTTAGGCGCATGAATTGTATAATACTTTTGAGGCATTATATTTTCAGTTGGAAGTGCAAATCCTGCAAATGCAAAAACACCTGTAAAAAATAAATTGATGAGCATCGCAAAAAACACTTGTGCGATGTTCCCCCAATTTTCTGTTTCTAATAATAAAATCCCTAATTTGTAAGATTGCCAAATCAAAAAAATGGACATCAAAAAATAAAGGACTCTTTCATGTGGTTTTTTGTAAATGTTCATATCAATTTTGAATTATTCAACATGCGCTCCTTCTGGAATTGCAAACATCGAATCCTCAATTTTTTCTTTAGAAAAACTACTATTAGCAAAAGGAGATTCATATCTCTGTTCTCCTAATTTTCCATCTTCCCATTTATAACCAACATAGCTTTCAGGAAATAACAATCCATTTACATTTTTCCAATTATACTTTAAAGCATTGTATTTAGTTGATTTTTTTTGATCAAAATAAGTTACCGAATAGGTAATAAAATCAATAATCGAAGTCTTTGGATTTACATACAATACATATACATCTTCAGGTGCATCCCCTACTCCTTCACCAAATGCAGCTTTGATAACTTGATATTCTTTGTCATCTATTTTTTGAATACCTTGGTCTGATAGGTCAACGCCTTCATCAGCAAGTACAAAAGGAAGTCCTACAAAATAGAACACTAAATTTTTCATAAATCGAGGCGAACGACCTGGGAAAGAATCACGTACAGGACTTACCCATACTTTATCTCCATCGTTTCCTAATTTATATTTTCCTTTCAATTCGATGATTTCTTTTCGGCTTTTTAAATCAATCGTGTAATCAGTTGTAGCTCCTCTTCGAGTACCTGAAAACTTTAATGTATTCATTTCATTCCATCGAGCTAATCCACCGTGCGCATCGAGTACAGTTTTAAAAAATTCAGGAACTTCAACTTTTTTAGTAGTTGTAGTTGCTGTTTGAGTAGTTGGTTCATTACAAGCATTTAAGGTAATGAGCAAAGAAAGAATTAATAAGATTTGAAATTTCATTGTATTTGTTTTTTTGCGAAAATAAAAAAAAGCTGCCGACTTTTCTATTAATGTCATTTGACCTGATAAAATATCTTAAAAAACAATATTGGAAAAACACAACGACATACTTTAATTTTATGCTATGAGAAAACGAAGAACCAAAGAACACATAATTGGAGACCTTGGATATAATTATGTAGAAAGACAAATTCTACTCGCTAAATACACTATGACTTTAATCCAACAGGATTATGGATATGATGGTATAATTACTACTTATGATTATAATGGGGAAATTGAAAATGGGTATATATTGATTCAAGTAAAAGCTACTCAATCAATCAAATATTCGAAAAAGAATAAAGGTTTTAAGTTTTCCATTTCAAGAAAGGATTTAAACCATTGGGCAAAGGATCCTAGTATTGTT
The DNA here is from genome assembly GCA_023301005.1 of Saprospiraceae bacterium. Taxonomy (GTDB): domain Bacteria; phylum Bacteroidota; class Bacteroidia; order Chitinophagales; family Saprospiraceae; genus CAJQQY01. Next base: position 6,779 of record JALZVK010000188.1, read on the forward strand.
TTACTTGTACTTTATGATGAACCAAATCATCTCGCATATTTTATTGACATTCAGTATTATCTTCGAAAAAAAAATATTAACTTATTGACTGTTGTTAAATACCTAGATATATTTTTCCCAATAGAAAACCTTTTTAATGCTCAATCAGTTATAAAATTTAGAAATCTTAAAAATAAAAACTTATGAGAGTAGCAGATATCAATATCCAAAAAGTAACTTTTACCGAATTGGTTCAAGCTCTAAAAGATTTAAAATTCACTCAAGAAAATGAGGGCGACCGTTCTCGTTTTTATCATAAAAAAAATGATACTATAATTGTGCTTAAAAAGGAACGTGCAAATAAAATTATTGATAGAGTTCATTTAATAGGAACTGCTATAATTTTAGAAGGAAAAGGAATTATTAAAGAAGTAAATAGTCTCGCTCAAATCATAAAGAAAAATAGAATGGTTTCTCAAAATAAATTTTAGATTTCTATTTTTCAAAACAATAAAAAAAGGTGAATACGATTTTAAAATCGTA
>JALZVK010000189.1 GCA_023301005.1 Saprospiraceae bacterium
ATATTTCTATAGAAATATTCTTTTTTGTTTAATAGATAGATCAAACTATCCGCTTGCAATATTATAAATCAGAGATATCACAAAACTCACAATTCATCATGCAGTGAGGAGAGCAATATATCATATAAGAGTCCATTTCAAAAGGTCTTTTCATTTTTTTACTTTTTCGTCATTTCATCAGCTGAGGGTCATAAGAAGACCAGAATATACTATCATAATAATCGCTCAGATAGAGAGCAGTATTCACAAAGTAGAAATAAGATCATTGATGATATCATTAGTATCTCCTCATACTTCAAGGTCATTTCCTCTTACCGTAAGTTGTCCTTCAGATTCTATACATCATGTGACAAGATCTGTAATATCTCCATCTCCACTAAAGCTGTCACATGGAGCAGCGTGTACCTGAAAAGAGAATATAGTGACAAAAAGAAGAGTGATACAGCTAGTAAATATTTTTTTCATATTTTTGTATTATAAATCTATTCAAGCAACAAGGCTTACAATTCACCAGGCAGCACTTACAAGTAGTATTCCAACTACAATATATATAACATGTATCCATGCTTTTTTAAATTCGTCTGGTTTTCATCTTGCTGTCACAAATAAGTAACCTACATATATAAAAGCACCAACAGCAACTACCCAGAGGACATTAAAAAGAAAATTTCTTATAAATATAATAAATGTTTCGATTGTTGTGAGTCATGCTCCTGGATTATTAATAATAGATGCTCCATTTGGGTCAATCTCATTTCCATTAAGAGCGAGTACATATGGAGAATTTATAAGAGTATGTACTAAGAAAGCACTTACTATATACATATTTTTTTTGAATTTGTTTATCATATACTAAGATTATTTAAGAAACTTATGAGAAACCAAGCACTCAGAGAAACCAGTACTCAGGCAAGACTCCATATAAACCAACTTTTTGCTTTTTTAAACTTCTCTTCTTCTCATCAAGAGATTATAAGTATAAATCAACTTATCATAAGTGCAATAACAGCTACTACTGCTACAAATTTTATAAGCTCTGAGGCAAATACGTTTGCAAATTCTTCAAAAGGAGCATTATCATAGTTTCCGCTGACTCATAGTTCTGAGTTTACGTCCCATGGAAGTCCATCTCCTCAAATTCAGGGAGCTTCTTGTGCAGAGCTATATTGTATGCTTATAAGAGTTGCAAAGATTGAATAAATAATTTTTTTCATATTTTTATATACTATATATAAGATATCTGAGAGTACTTACCATGAGGTAAGAAAAAAGAGCAACACTGAGTCCAATAATTCATGCCATAAAGATTTCTTTTCATTTTGAGAGGCTTGCGTCATCTCATCTATGCATAATCATAAATCACGCACCAATACTCATGACAAGAAGGGCCACTCATCATATAAAGACCATAAGTTTTTGAATAATAACTGTTAGTGCATTATTTGCTCCATCAACGGCTGTTCCTTCTCCTCATAAAAGATCACTATTTCATGGAGTTATTTTACTTACATCGAGTATAAATTCATCGCTTCTTAGATCAGTTTCTGTCGCAAATGCGATACTTGAGATCATAAAAAGGAGTGAAAATACAAGAAATGTTTTTACAAATTGTTTCACCTGAAAAAAATTAAATTTTTATATTATTATTTACAAAAGCATTTTACACAAGATATGTTGTTTTACAAGGAAGAATATGTGAATTGTTAAAAAGTTTTGCACGAAAAAAATTAATTTACATTTTGTATTTTCTAGCCATGACATATAATCGGGGCGAATTAATTTACCTTTTCTTTAAATACATGAAAAAGATTCTTATAGCTTTTATTGTTTTTGCACTTTTTTGATGAGTAGCTTTTTATGCGTCTGCTTCTTTTATTGCAAAGTCAAAACCACAGTTTCATGTGAATTTGAGTACTTCTATTTTCTTGTGAGAAAAATGACTAGATGGAACAATTTTATGATATAAATCAGGTATGGATATTAGTGAATATCGTCCTTTTTCAAATTGTGATATTGAAACTAAATTCCTAGGAGAAGCGAAGAATGTATATTTTTATTATATTAATTATAAAGATATTTGTTATAATAATACTTTAGTATTACAAAAAGGTGGAGTAAGTGCCGTAACTTCACTTCATACGCTGAATTTCTTCAAAAAATTTGATATATATAATAAGTTCATGGATTATCCTACGGTTGCTTTAGAAGAAATATTTGCAGATCTTTCAAAAAAGGAAAGAACTCTTGAGTGATACAAAGACATTAACTCAGAAAGTGCTACTAATTTTCTTTCGATTCAAAAAAAGAGAAAATACGATGAAGTAGCTTTTATTCGTAAAGTTATTAGTACTATTTTAGAATCTCGCGAGTATCCATATCTTATCCCAGTGCCATGATATAAGCTATCAACTCAACATTCACATCTCCCAAATTATTCTCGCGGCTATAGAGCAAGTTATACTGATGGAATTCATCACTGATGGGATATATTTACTCCAAAAGGAACTCCAGTACAAGCTCTTGATGCTGGAATAATTATTCATACAGTAAAAGGTTTTCAATTCAGTGACCTTGATCAGATAAAAAGAGGAGCATTATCTGAAACGGATAAATTAGAAAACCTAAATTTACTTCGTTGAAATCAAGTTTGGTTGAAAACAATGAAATGAGAAGTTGTATTTTATTCTCATTTAGAAGATGTAGGGGAAGATATAGAAGTAGGAGATTTTGTATCAAAGTGAACGCTCTTGTGAACAATCTGAGTATCGTGAGTACCTGTGCAATGATATAACGAATATCATCTTCATTTTGCGATACAAGAAAATCCATATAATATAGGGAAAGCAGGAAAATATACGCTTTTAAATTATATGGAATGGGACTGGCTTCTTAGAGGACTCAGTATCGATGAAGTACTACAAGCGCAAAAAGATATATTTGTAAAATAATAAATGAAAAAGCCAGCATACATCGTAAAAAACAAAAAAGCTTTTTTTGATTATGAAATTTTAGAATCATGGGAAGCATGATTAGAGTTGAAGTGACATGAAGTAAAATCAATTCGCGAATGACAAGTGAATTTAAAAGGGAGTTATGTTTCTTGAATCTCAGGTGAGCTATATCTTAAATGAGTTCATGTTACCCCTTGGAAAGCACTCGCTAATTCAAGCCATATTGAACCTGAAAGAGAAAGAAAAGTATTTCTAAAGAAAAAAACGCTTCTTTATCTTGCTTGAAAAACAAAAGAAGGTGGAAATAGTATCATTCCTCTCGAGATATATTTAAAGGGAAGTCTTATTAAAGTAAAAATAGCACTAGCAAAAGGAAAAAAGAAATACCAGAAAAAAGAAAGTCTCAAGAAAAAGACGGTAGAGAAAGATATTCGTAGAGCAATGTCAAAAACATACTAGAAAACGCTCTTTTATTTTGAAAAAAATGTTTGCGCAGTATACTAATTTATGATAATATTATTTCAGTGATATAAATTCCCTTGAATACACTTTTTGAAAAACTCATGCTTGAATCTGGCTTGCCAGAAAAAGATAAACACGCGGTATGCCAAGTGTTTGATTTCCTTCCAGCAGAAAAGCAACAAAGATTGATATCTAATTTTAAGATTTTATGTATCAACATAAAGAAAATAAATAGCGATATTGCAATCGAACAAAAAATACTCTTTGAGAATTTTATCGAAGATATGGATGAATTATTAAAAAATTCAAAGACAAAAAATATATCATCAACTGCCTATGATGATATCCAATTCCTCAAAAGTGGAATTTAGCAATGCAATAAAAACAAATAAAAATAAAAATTATGTCTGAAATAAACACTATGTCACCAGAGCTTGCAAAAGCACTTGATGCTCAACCTGTTACTCTTGCTCAGATTGATAAGATCATTGATGATATAGAGAGATGACTTGTGGATGATCCTCATCTTGCTAATCAAGTGAAACTTGCAAAAATGAAAATAGAAAGAATATTTTTAGAAAATGTTTGAAATACTGAAGTTATCAGACTTGCAGAATTAAGAACAAGAGAATTACAACTTGCAGTAGAGAAGCTTATGCATACATGAGAAGGAGCCGTTATAATTGATGCAAGAAATGCAGCAAATGATGAAGATTATGAATCAATTCCAGATAATGTTGTTTCATTTACAGGAGAGCTAAGAAAGAGATTTCCAGAGCCTATTAAAGATTATACAGATTTAAAAAGAGTAGCTTAAGCTACTTTTTTTGTTTCGCGTAATATTTGCAAAAGCTTTTCAACTCACAGATGCCACACTTTGGCTTTCTAGCTATACAATGATACCTCCCAAAAAATATGAGTGTATTATGAAGAAACGCGAGATCGTCTTTCGTAAATACTTTTTCAGCTGCTTTATCAGTGGCTAGTGCGTCTTTGGTATTGACTATGCCTGTTCTATTTAAGACTCTATGAACATGAGTATCAACCCC
>JALZVK010000190.1 GCA_023301005.1 Saprospiraceae bacterium
CCGATCTTATATTTTTTCCAATATAATAAATACAAAATTTGTTAAAATAATGCGATAGGCTTAAACCTTTAGAGGAGTATTCAACTGCTGTAATGGCTTGTATTTTAGAGTTCTTTTTCGTAAGAATAAATTGACGCTTTCTTTTTAAATTGTTATCGTCAAATATTTTTCCTGTTTTTAACAATGGTATGCTCAATATATCGAGAGAGTCTGAGTTGAAAATAATAGGTTCAACATTTTCATGGAATATTTTACTTATCTCCGTAAGGTCCTCAGACCTTGCAATTTCAGATTTAAATTTATTGTTTGGATACTTCATTGTCTTATCATCTTGAGCAGTTAATGCAAAATAATCAAATGATTCATACAGGTAAGAATTGGGCTCTTTACACAGATATGTTTCTATTGCACTAAACATTTGATCAGGTATGCCATTATTGGGTCGCCAATATAACTTTGCAAATAGTATTTTTTCATTGCTAACTAGCCAGTCAACAGAGTCTTTTAAAACTTCAACCATTCCTAGCGGACATCTTTTGCTAACCATGTGTTGAAAAATCCATGTATTATCATAATATTTCATTATTGATAATGAATTTGTCGGATTTTCTTCACTATCTCTTCTAAGAGTAGTGTAACTAATATCTTCACTACTTTTTATAATTTTACTCCAAGTATCTTTAATTTGCTCAAGATCGCCTCCTAACATTTGCATTTTTTCTTTGTACAAAAAATTAGTTTCTAGATAAAATTTCCACAATTCTTCAAACTTAAATTTCTTACTTATTGACACTAACATTGTAGTATTGTTTTATTTATTGAGTGGACAGTTACTCCTTTTTCAACTTGTATTTTGTATTAATTGAATGTCAATTTAATGTTTATTTATTGTAAAAAGAATCAGTACATCTTAAGATTTTTATTCTGTATCAGAAATTTCTTTAAGTACATTTTCTTAACGGTTAAATGCATAATTATTTTTAGAATAAAAGTGCATGTTATATTTAAGTGACTAAAAATTCTAATTCGTGACAAATTGAATCAAATTTATATGCAGTAATCAGATCGAATTCAATCCTTCACTGACATAAATATTATAAAGGCGTCCTCTTTTTATTTTGATAAGTATTGAATGGGGAAAATGTTAAACAGAATGAAAAACATTAAGTATTGATGTTTTAATTTCACTATCTTTCGATTGCGGAAAACATATTTCATGAGAATCATTCATGTCAAAAGATATTAGCTTATGAATAAAACTGGAATCTTCTATGCCACCATCTCTAGAAACACTAAAAAAATAGCAACTATGATTGCTATCGAATTAGACATACCCGAACTTCACATTCACAATTTATTAGATATAGAGGATATTAAAATAATGAATAATTATGATCTAGTTATTTGTGGAACTCCAACTTATGGAAAAGGAGATGTTCATTACCTGTGGCGTGAAATATTTCAAGAAATGCAAGAATTAAATTTTAATCAAAAGCGTTTCGCTATATTTTGTTTAGGGGACGAAGTCTATCATAAAGAAACATTCGCAGGATCTCTTAGGATTATGTATTCTAGTTTAAACGAATTGAACATAATCCTAGTTGGAGAGTGCGACCATTTAGAGTATGAGACATATAATTCAGATTATTATAGCCAGGAAGGTAAATACCCAGGTCTTATCGTTGACGAAGTCAATCAATCAGATAAGACCTTGGGCAGGATTGCAATATGGTGTAAATTATTGATGCAATACACCTAATTTTAACTTAGCTCGTTTGTAGGCACTAGACCAAGCAGGGAGTGGGTAAACAGAAAGAAAATACTCGATACCATAACAGATACTCACTTTAGATTCTGGATACTCATCAGCAATATTCTCTATTAATTCTTTGACCAATGCAGTATGTTCTAAATCTGCCGTTGAATGATAGTCTACAAACTCCATTGTCTTTCTCTTCATTCCTTTATCCTTTAAAAAAGGCTTTACCATTTCTGTCACTATGGGGGTTAAACCCTCAAATGGATACACTGCTCCTAAATATGCGAACGGATCTCTTTTATGACATAAAAAACGCCACATTGCAGCAATGGAAAAAGCTGAAGGAGACATTTTTCTATTCCTCGCCTCTGATTCACTTCCACCTAAAGCAACATAATCTCTTAAAGCCATTTCACCATGGTCAAACTCCTCAACTTGGTGATGTAACATTTCATCAATAGTATTCACCTTCATAGTTCGCGGAAATTGGCCAATTATAGCAATAGTTGCTTCTATAACATCAGGTTGATACATTACAATTTCAAGGTAAATTTCTTTCATTATTTCCTTAACTAAAATAGGATCAGCATCCGGACTAGTTACCGCACGCCACATCTCAGTAGATTGAAGCTCAACTAATACATCTTTAATTCTTTTGTCTAGGTATTCGACAATTTGCTTGCCTGACAAAGTTGATGGCTCTATTCCAAGGTCTTCGTAATGTTGATTCATAATTTTTCTATATTTTTTGTATTTCAAATTTTGAAAATTGAGTTCTGTATATCTCTGAACCTTTATTACTAACTACCCCTCTATTGCAAATTGAATAAAACGGCGAATTAATTTTTTTTAGATATTCGGCATCCTGATTTATTAATACTAAAGGAGTGACCGAACCAAATTCAGGGTGTGTAATATTTGCAGAATAATACCTATATCCTAGCATTAGAAAATACTTTAATAAATGTGGATTGCAATCAATGAAGTTAACTTCTATATTATTTTCGTGTCCTATTTCATAACATTTCAATGATAACATTAAAGAAAGAGGTGTTTTTCTATAATTTTTACTTACCATCAATTTGGTAACGATGGAGCTATTATCTATTAAGTCGTTGAATAAATCTATGCTATACAATTTATCATAGTACATGAATGACCCATCTTTTCTTAAATTTAGGCGCACCACACCAACTAATTTATTGCCTACCCAAGCCCCTACATTAATAGCTGTCTTATCTAAAGGTTCTTTTATCATACGCAAAAGATGATCTGCGAATTTTTGATCTCGATTTAGACTCTCTACATAAATATCATACCTAAATTTATAAATTTCAGCTAATTCGACTTCTGTATTTGCGACATGAATATCAAAATTAAAAGTTCGTCCATACCGCAATAGCATTTTCCATTTTAGCTGATTGTTCGGTAATTTTTTGAAAATTTTTGATATTAATTTTATCACTTATAATCAATATTTTATTTAGGTTTAGATATGAAAATATTACATCTAGCCCATAAAAAAGAAATATTACATCTAGCATTATTATTCTGCTATATTCAGACCTTTAAGTGTCTATACCCAATAGTTAAAGGTAAATTCAAACAAACAGTAAATAGGAGTAGGCATACATAAACTATGTATCATCAAGAATCAATTCGTGACAATAAAATTTAGAATTAGAATTTTGTAAGGAGGCTAAGGTGCAGAAAGGCAATAGGCAATACTATTCAACTATCTCAAAAATGTAGGTTGCTATACCAATATTTTCAAAGTTAGATTGATTTGAGTTAGAATACTCTGTAGGCTTGATAGAGGACTGTTGAGAAAAGAGCTGCATCAAAGAAGAGGTATTCTTTTGTCCACGAGTATTCGAATCAGCGTCGTCCACTATGGAAGAGAGAGAAATGGGTTTATCCGTGGCAATCAATTTTAAGGTTTCTTTACCTAGCGGCTCTCCTACATCTATGATGAAATCAGTCAAATATTCTTGATTTGGTTCCAGGTATAAGTCTTCCTTCCTTTTACTTGAGTACTGGTAAGGAAGTATCAAATTTACCTTGTCATCTGGTTGTATATCCAATAATGTAAAGTAAGCAGCGCTAGAACCTACATTTTTAATCAAAATCTGAATACAGTCTCCAACCTTTACATTTGGCTTTGATATGCTACGTAAGCTTTTAGAAATGATAGCAGGCTTACTACAATCTGATTGTAACACTTCTATAGAAAACTGTAAATCCGTATTTTGGGTAATACAACTTTTAAGGAACTTAGCGTGACCAAACTCCAATATTCTATTCATTAAATCATTTTTACAACTAACTTTTGAGCATTCGAATAGCGTACTCCCATCAATATTTTTTAGCGTTAATAGATTTTTGTTTGATTCCAAATATAAATCCGCATTACACTCACTTACTTTTATGAATTCTTGGGTTCTTATATCTTCAATGACATCTATCCAAAAAGCATCAGAATCTATATCTAATCTAATAGCCAAATCAAATGACCCAAGGGAACGTGATGCAATTTTTATTTTATGCAAATCTCCAATATAAGGTTTATAGTTATTATCTAACTCAATTATAGAATTTGTAAGATTAGCTTTCTTCACATATCCAGTCTGCACAATCCTCTGTTCATCCAAGGAATACAGTTCAATCTTACTGCCTTCAAATATGCCGGATAGGCTACCTACCTCAATCTGAATACTTACGCTATCCAATTGTTTTGATATGGGATGAAAATTGCCAGCTATTGATTTGGCACTATTTTTAAAAACGATATTTTCCGCATTCCCTTCCCACTGAGGATGTTGTTTTGGGCTGAGGATATGTATGTGTAGGACTATCCGTTCGTACAATTCTTGAAAGGTCATTGCCCCTTTTGCTTCACCTAGGATTGTTGCTATCGCAAAAGATAAACTACCGATTGGATTCAGCTGTGCATCATACGTTTCATAGTTCAATTCTTTTGCTTCAGTGCTATAGTAGATAGCAATTGGCGCTATAGTTTTATCTTTATAGGTGTTCATCCACTTGTCCTTATCCACTCGCTTCTTCTTGAGTCGAAGCAATTTCGAATCTGACGCCATTATTTTTGAAGTTCCTCGTACTCTTGTAAGGACATCTTGTTGCCCTCTTACTCCTGTACCAGAGTTGCAAGAATCAAGAACTATAATAAGTTGTCCTGAGCGCCCAAGTTTTCTTCTAAGTGTTAAAGAAAAGCCTTGCAGTACATCATCTCTAATCAACTTTTCTCCTTCGTATACTTTTCTCTTAAAGTCTTTGGGCGAATCATAAGGTACAATCGCTTCATCCAGTCCATCTATCTCATCAGAATCATCATCCAGTACTTGCTGACCATGACCAGAAAAATGCACATAAACAACGTCACCTTCTTTTACTGAATCTATTAGTCTTTGAAAATGATCTAGAATAGCATCATGCGTCGCCAATTCATCTTCTATCTTCTTGATCCGAACAGTCCTGAATCCATTGAGCTTTAAGGTTTCTTCTATATGAATTAAGTCATTATAGCTTGACAAACTAGACCAACCACTATCTTCTGGATACTCACTAATGCCTATCAATAGCGCATAAGATTCTGCTTTTGAATTCAGAAAAATGAAAAGAAAAATTAAACTAAATATGAACTTCATTTCACGATCAATCTTTACTCCATTTTGGACAATACCTCTTGGGCTTTGTTATATAAAAACTGGTCGCCATTATTAATCAAAAGAAATGCCTTCTTCGCTTTTATTTGATTTTCTAGTCTAAGATGAGCAATCCCTTTATAATAATTGACTTTATTTATTAATGACGGCGTTTGGTTTATTTCATTTAAAAGCAGTATAGATTTGGAAGGATTTTGGATGGCGAGATATGAAATAGCTGCAAATAATTTTGCTTCATCATCATTATTTAGTCTTGCATATTCTTCCAATTTGATTGCGGATTTGCCATAAGAACCGTCTCTATACTCATTATAGACTTCATTTTGGCTGGCTCCTCCTCTACTTTGCACATCGGCTGGATATGGGATAAAATATTCGGTAGCCATACTCGCAAGGTCTGGTTGTTGACCTGCTTTATTAAAAACCAATACAGCGCACACTAAAAGCAATATGGCAGCAGCTAAAGATAGAATTAGACTTCTATTTTTATCTTTAACAACACTCAGCGTTGGAGCAGCTATCGTTTTTTCAGAATCTACTATTTTTTTAACCTTAGTTCTAAATGCTTGTAGTTCTTGATCTCCCAATTGAGATTCAATCTCTTTAGCAGTTTCAAATTCCGCTTTCAGATGCTCGTCAAGCAAAAGTCGTTGCTCAAATACCGTTCTTTCAAGTGCGGGCATGCTGTTATCTAAATAAGACTGTATCAGATCATATATTTCCTCACTCATATTACACAGCCTTTATTTGATTATACATCGGGTCTATCTTCACCTTTTTTATTAGTGTTTTAGTACATAAATATTTTTTTCGTCTAGCATACTCTTCACTTTTGTATGCCATTAGTTTTGCTATCTCTTTAAAGCTTTTTTTCTCAAAATAGTAGTTTAGTACTTTTTGGCAATCTGCACCTAACTTAGAGAGATTATTTCTAAACAGGTTATACTTAGTTTCTTCTAAATACTCCTCCTCTATATCTACCTGAGAATCAAAATTTTCTATTTGTTGCTGTTTGCTATTTTTTTTAAGTTTTCTAAACCAAATATACTTTCCAGCACTAAAAAAATAGCTTGCAAAGGTTGTTTCAATTTCAAAGTCTCCTTTTCTTAATCTTTTAAAAATTGAAATTAGCGCCTCTTGAAATACATCCTTAGCATCTTCTTCATTGCCATTATTGCTAAGAACAAACCCTTTCAAAACATTAAAGTGATTCTGATAGATTTCTTTTAAAATAGAATCATCTGATTGCTTGATTCCCTCTAGATATTTATTCATTGTTTATTATTCCGGTTTTTGCTGAATGAAATATAAACAAAATTGAACAAACAATTCGAATTTTTAGAATTACTAAAAGGCTCCTGCTCTAATAGTACCTATAGTGTATTATTCGTGACATGGTAATTTGTTGTTTTCTTAAATATTTTTGCTCGTGCGTATTGTATTTCTACATATAGACTTCCCACATTAAAGCGATCTAAATAAAGTATCTAAACTTATGCACCACGAAATGTCAGACTTAGCATTATAGCATAAGCATATAGCTAGATCAGCAATCTTGCCTTTTCCAATAAAAAAGAACTCCAAAAACAAAAATAAAAATTCTGAAACAACCTAACTCCCCACCCTAACCCCATTCTGCGAATGAACCGCCGCAGCGATATCCTTCAACAAACTTGGATCTTTCTCA
>JALZVK010000191.1 GCA_023301005.1 Saprospiraceae bacterium
ATAATTTCAAATTATCAAATACAAGCTTTATCTACTATAGAAACTCCCACAAACTATGTTTTAACACAACATTTAGAAGAGTTGAAGGATATGAAAGAGAACTGGGATGGATTCGGTGGTTTACCCGTTGATAAACAAGTATTGAAGATCTCCCATAACTTAATAAATAAACTTCCTAATATTTTCCTTTCTTATTTAGACGATGAAGACATTACACCTACTTCTAATGGCACAATAACATTTGAATGGGTTATCGATGATAAAAATAAACTTTTTCTAGAAATAGGAAAAAATCATTCCTCTTATTTTCTTAAAAAGTCTTCTGCTTCTCCGAAACCAGTTAATAATTTGCCTCTTACAGAAACTGTAATACCTAACTCATTAATTGATGATTTGAAACAACTAATTAAGTAAAATGTCCTCTCAAATTCCTGATACTATACAAAATAGTGAAAAACTAGTGAGGATTATATTTTCACCTTATCATGTCCGTTCTAATAGAAAAACTGGAGAAATTCGAGGAATAAAAAATAGCGCTTTTTATTCTATTCCTGAAATGGATGAAGTTTCTGTCACAAGAATTGATTATTCATCTCTTGATTTTTGTAAAACACAAGCAAAAAGAATGGAAAACACTATTAAGGAATATCAAGGTTTTGCTATTGTTAAATATTCGGATGTCATTAATAGTGGAGCATTTGTGAAGGTTACGAAAATTCCAAATAATCTAGCACACGCTGATATCTATTATAAAAGATTAAAACAAAGAGGAGAACCATATCCTGCTGAAACACTTCTAGTCATTGAGGAAATTGTAAGTAAATCAATTTTCATTCAAGACCCTTCACCTGACGAAGAAGGGTGGCAAGGACAAAATATTAATGAATTAATTTAATCGCTCCTTAACCTCCTCCCAAGATCGAGTCTTAACTTCCCCTTTTTCATGCGCCTCACTCCTCACCTCCAATTCCATTTTCCACTCATCAGACATTTCCCCTTCCTCAATTTCCAAAGTCCCCAACACATACCGAACCAATAAAATCTGTTCCTGTGGAGAAAGCTTCTTAACTGCTTCTTTCAATTCTCGAACTGTCATATTATTTTTATTTTCCATCATTATAATTTTCACCAAGATATCACATCTACATAAATTAAAATACAATAATTACCCTATTTCACATATTTCATTAAGCCTTAAATTCAAGTAACTTGCAGAAGTAATAACCTCTCCAGTTTCCTCCAATCAATATTATCCCTCAACATTCAGTATTAATTTCAATTCTAAGCTATTCATTTAACTAGATGAATGGATCGATCTCCCCATTCAATATTTACGACTTTTTAATCCTCTATTTATATTCCTCCCATCATTATATTAACAAACTACTAGCACCACACATTCATGAGAACACTTTACATTACACTGTTCTGCCTTTTAGGCAGCACTCTCCTTTTTGCCAATAACGATAATTATTTTTCTGATAATCCAAAAGAATTCCTTGACGAGATGGAGCAATTGGTGCTCCCTTCCAAACCTGCTGAGGGCAAAAAGTTAATCTCAGAATTACGAGAAATTTTCAATCAGAATAAAGTATCTCAAATTGAGTTTCAGGTCATGCTCTCTACTAATAATTTGATGGCATCTCGCGAACTCAAAACTAATCCTTACTTTTTTAAATATCTAGATGGAGTAATTGAATTAAAGAAAAATAAAAATTGCCAAGCTAATTTTATTTCGTGGCATGAAGTGATTGATGGAATTTTAAAAAATACAAAAGAAAAAAGTCCAAAACAATTAAAAGTCTTTTTGGCATTTTCTATTCCTTTTTTCAAAGATGGAAGTTTGTATTATTCCAAAACAGGTACTTCATGGAATGCTTCTTTGGAGAAATTTAATATGGATTTTTCTAATAACCAACCTCGAATTATTTTTGAAAAAACTCAATTGATTGCTCAATCTAAAAAAGGGAAAATACAAATCACAGAAACTTCTGGAACGTTCCTTCCTTTAAAAAATCAATGGCTTGGAAAAGGTGGTAAAACATTTTGGAAAGATCATCATCTTGCTTTGCAAGATGTGTATTGTGAATTAAGTAACTACAAATTGAATACAAAAAAAGGATTATACAAAGCTGATAGTGTTAGTTTTTATCATCCTACTTTATTTCCCAATCAATCTATTTTAGGAAAATTAGATCATAAAATTGTTGCCGCTAAAAAGAAAGAACCTTCAACCTATCCACGATTTAAATCTTATGATCAGGATTTAGTTTTTAAAGACTTTTTTAAAAATGCTAAAATCTCAGGAGGTATTAAATTAAGTGGTACGGAATTACAATGTTATGGAGATGCAGAAACACCTGCCAAATGGATTCAAATGAATTCTTCAAAAAAGAAATATTTTGAATTTACTTCTCCTATAATTATGATAAAGGACAAGCATGAAGTTTATGCTAAGAAATGTAACACTAAAATATTCTTTGATGAAAATTTTATTCATCATCCTTCTGCTAAAATCAAATATTCATCTCAAGATAAAACAATGAGTATGATTGCAGAATCTGATGGAAGACCATCTGGTCCATTTTATGATTCTTATCATCAAGTTCATATTTACTCACCAAGTATGGATGTCATGTTCAATGAAAAAGAAATTGTCATCAATAACAAAAAAATAAAACTTGGAAATAAAAGTCACCGAGTAACTTTTGAATCTGCAAATGTTTGGAAAGAAAAAGAGTACGAACGTATCAAAGCATTTTCAAATGTAAGTCCAATTATTGTAATGGCGAATATGACTCGACAAGAAGGCAAAAAAACATTTACAGTTGCAGAAATTGCAGAAGCTTTAAATTTTCAAAATAAACCTTCAGCCCTCACAGGGCTTTTTGTTGACTTAATGAAAAAAGGGTTTATTATTTATTTTCATGACAAAAAAGAAGTAGAGATTTTAGATAAGACTTTACGATATTTTGAAATCAAAGAAGAGGATTCTGATTATGATCAAATCGTTTTAAATTCTAACATTGATAAAACAAATGCTGTTTTTGATATGAAGAAAAAGGAAATTGAAATAGAAGGAGTTAAAGTTTTAGAATTTAGTCGAAAACGAAAAGTAGCTGTTCAGCCGCTTGACGAAAAAATAAACTTATTACAAAATAGAGGGATGGATTTCTCAGGAGAAATCTTTGCAGGAAACACGCTTATTAATGGAACAAAGTTCCATTTCGATTATGAGAATTTTAAAATTGTAATGGATTCAATTGAACACATTGAAATTTTTACGGAGGAAGAAATGGGTGCTCAAAATGATAAAACCAAACTCACTTCATTAGGTTCAAGAATCGAAGGTGTGTCAGGTGTTATTCTAATAGATGATCCAAAAAACAAATCAGGTAAAGAAGAAATAGAAAATTTTCCAAGATTTGAAACAGCAAGTTCGGGTTATGTTTATTATGATTCCAAGGAATTTCAAGAAGGCATTTTTGGAAGAGATTCATTTTATTTTGAGTTGGATAAATTCGCTTTTAACAATATGAACGAAATAGCAAATGAGGAATTAAAATTCAAAGGACAATTTACTTCTCATGGAATTTTCCCTACAATGGAAGCACTTTTAGAAGTGCAACCTGATGGACAACTTTTAGGTTTTCAAAAAAACCTCTCCCCTAGCGGCTTACCTATTTTCAAAGAAAAAGGAAACTTTGCAGGCTTACTTGCTTTGGATCAAAAAGGCTTAAAAGGTAATGGAAAAATTTCTGCCTTAAACGCAACTTTCACATCTGATGATATTACTTTTTTACCTCAACAATTAACTTGTGTTTCTAATACATTTGGAATAACAAATAGAAGTGGAGCTAATCCTTTGCCATTGGTTGAAGGAGATTCTGCTCAAATCAATTGGTCTCCAACAAAAGATACTATGCATATTTCTCCTTTGGGAAAACCGCTTAAATTATTTTCTAAAAGAAGCCATAAGTTTGAAGGTGATTTAATTTTGACTTCTGATTCTTTGGCTGGTAATGGAATTGTACGATGGGATTTGGGAACTTTAAAATCGGAAGATATTCGTTTTTCAGAAAATGGAATTCAATCTGATTTTGCAGATTTAGAATTTAAAAACAAAAATGAATCTTCTATTGCCATTGATACTAAAAACGTAAATGCTAATATTAATTTTAAGAAAAAGAAAAGTCGATTTAAATCGCAAAAAAGAAAAGGAACAGTTGACTTCCCTGCAAGTTTTTATAAAACTTCTCTTCTAGATTTTGATTGGGACATGGCAAATGAAACGGTAACCTTTCACTCTGAAACAGAGCCGTTTGGAAAATTCACTTCTACTCATCCCGATAAAGATTCGCTCAACTTCATGGCAGAATCTTCAACTTTCGATTTAAAAACTGGCTTACTTCATATTGATGGAGTACAAGGAATTTCATCCGCAGATTCATGGATTGAAATAGCAGATAAAAAAATTACAATCGGTAAAACGGGAGAAATAGAAACCATCCAAAATGGAATCATATTTTCTGGAGGAAAAAATAAATTTCATGTTTTAAAAAATGCAGAAGTAGAAATTATTAATAAAAATAGATTTACAGGAAGAGGTGATTATGAATATATTTTGGATACAAAAACTCAAGTCATTCAAAATTTAGAAATAGAAGGAGATAAATTTGGCAAGGGTAAAAAAGCAAAATTGAAATCTGAAATTAATGGAACAATTGCTGAAGAGGATAATTTTTTCATCAAAGAAAAAATAAATTTCCACGGTGATATTTCTATGAATTCACATGCTAAGAATTTAAAATTTTCAGGTTTTGCTAAAATGTCCACTTCAGGAAACTACCAAATGCATTGGTTTGAAATGGAACATAATACAGAGAAAAATGATTCTACTATCGCATTTGTTAATCCAAGAAATCCAGATGGTGAAAGTTTACATACAGGTATTTTTATCGGTAGAGAATCTCGAACATTGTACCCAACGGTAATGATGCCTTTGCAAAATAGAAAGGATCGTTCAATCTTTAAAGCCTCAGGTGTTTTAAAAATTGCAGAAGATCATCAATCATTTCTTTTAGGTGATTCGACTAAAGTTGCTTCTCCTCAAAACATGGGAAATATTGTACAACTTCCAATTGATGCTTCACATATAGAAGCTATTGGAAAGTTTGAAGTTGATACATTTCTAAATCCAATAAAATTAAAATTAGTAGGGAAAGCTGATATTAGTTTCTTGAAAAATGAATCTAATGATTCTACTCCACTAGATACTACTGATTTTAAAATAAAAGCATTGGCTGGTTTAGATATTCCTTTACCAAAATCATTGATGAGAATTATTTTAGTTGATATTCAAGCTAGTAATTTTGATGCTAAATCAAATATCCATAAAGACAAAGATTTCTTTTTAAATGTGTTACCTGAATTTTTAAATACTCCACAGGACTTATCTAAGGCATTTAAAAATTTGACTAGTAATGAACTTTTAGTTTTACCTGAGAAAAAAAATAAGCATACTTTTTTATTGAGTAATTTAAATTTAAAATGGAATCAAGAAAACCAAAGTTTTATTTCTACCAATAACGAAGTAGGTTTAGTGAGTATCAATGGTACACCTGTTAACAATTTATTGGATGGATATTTTCAATTAAAATTGACAACAAACGAAAACGACAGATTGTATTTTTATTTAAAATCGCCAAGTGGTAACTTTTATTATTTCGGTTTTAACAATGGAATTTTAGATACTTATTCTAATAATGAAAAGTATAATGAATCTGTTTCTGATTTAAAAAAGAAAGAAAGAGAGATAAAATTAGATGATGGTAATCTCTTCGAGATCATGCTTGGAAGCAGTTCTTCTGCTAATAATTTTTTAAATCGAATTAAATATATGCAAGAGTCTTATAAGAAATAAAATAGATCTCCATAAAAAAAAACATCCCGAATTTTCTAAAGAGAAGATTCGGGATGTCCATTATTTAATATTGATGAATTAGTTAATTCAACTGATTATCCCATATTGATTTTTGTAATTCTTGAATTACTTCTAAAGAGAAAGGTTTAAAATGAAATCCAGATAGCACATCTATCTTAGATGCTCTAGATTCATCATCAGGATTTAAGCTTGTGGTAATCATACAGATTATTGGTGTATTATCCTCAGCGAATTTGATGTCTTTGTATTCCTCCAAAAATTCCCATCCATTCATGCTAGGCATATTTATATCCAAAAGAATAAGGTCAGGTAATTCGTTGCTCTGACTATTCTCTTGTAAAAAAGCTAGTGCGCTTTCCGCATATAAATAAGATTCTACTTTATCACAACATTCTGATTCTTTAATCACCAACTCTGATAAAAAATTAGTTGGTTTATCATCATCTATTAGCATGATGAATTTAAACTTTTTATTCATGTCTATTTATTTATTCTTTAAATCTGATATAGTAAAGAAAAATGAACTTCCTTCTCCATAAGTAGATTTCACCCAAATCTTTCCTTGGTGTAATTCGACTATTTTTTGACAATTAGCTAAGCCAATTCCTGTTCCTTTATAGTCTTCTTGATGATGTAATTTTTGAAATAAAATAAAAATTTTATCATGATGTTTTTCTTCAATTCCAATTCCATTATCACGAACACAAAATGTATACTCGCCTCTATCTTTATTTTTCTTACAGAAAATATGTATTACAGGAACATTGTCTTTCTTCCTAAATTTTAAAGCATTGGATATAAGATTTTGAAATAATTGTCGAAGCTCTAATTTATATCCCCACAAATTCGGTAATTTATCCACCGTAATGATTGCCCCCTTTTCTGCAATACTAGCTTGCAAATCCATTTGAACATTCTGAATTAATTGTTGACAATTCACCTCTGTCAAAACACTTTCTTTTCCCAATCTAGAAAAACCCAATAAACCTAAAATAAGATTTCTCATTCGTTCAGAAGACTGAATAATAAAATCTAAATATTGGTTTGCAGCACTATCTAAATCTTTACCATAATTCTTTTTTAACACTAATGAAAAATTAGTAATCGTTCGTAAAGGTTCTTGGAGATCATGAGATGCTACATAATTAAATTGCTCAAGTTGTTTATTTTTTACCTCCAAAGATTTTATTTGATACTCTGCCTCCATAGCTTTTACAAGCTCCATCTTATTAAATTTTAAATCTTCATGCAGATAACTTAAACCTTGTAAAATTCGCTTTTCATTATCCGAGGCTCCATTAAGAATCGCATCATCATCAATAGTACACTCTCCTTTTGAAATACCAAGTATATACTCAAATACTTCAGAAAGAAAATCTGTTTCTGTTTTATTTATCATTTCAAATTTTTCTTAATATTAACTACTGCTTCATCTACATTTTTATTTACACTATATGATTTTAGATCAGTACCAAATAACACAAATCGAATCGTTGTATTCAACAAAAAGTTTTTTCCTGTAATGAACGCTACATGAGATACCTTATCACAAATCATTGTAAATCGATGATTGATAACTTTACGAGTTGAAGCATCAGGATGTACTGTATTAGAAACATCAATTATAAGTCCACACCCATCAAAATTTCCTGATAGATCTTCCGCTTTTTGAAAAAATAAATTAATGCTAAATGGGCATACAATAGGAATTTCATTATAAAATATTATCTTTTCTTCATACATAAAAACACGCTCCATTAGTAATGCTATTTCCTCAGGAGTGCTATCTTCATGATAGGCACGTTTCTCAATTACTAATTTATTAGCGTTTAATAAAGTTTTGTTGGGTTCAATATTTTGCATTTTTCTTGATTTTAATTATTTAATGATATTTTAGGAATCCATTTTTACTTTATATAATTCGATTTGTACTTCCATACGATTCAAAATATATTTAAAGAAAATTTGTAAAACAGAAATTGCGATTAACAAAACTTAGTTTTTCTAAGCGAAGGATATTGATACGCTGTAGTTCCAAATATTTAAAATTTTCAGGCTTACAGGTTTGTTAGAATTTATTGTACTAGTTCTAAATTTTTAATACAATAATATATAGAAGCTATAACAATAATAATTCCAATTACTAGAATATAAAAATGGAGCGGTTCAAGTGGACAGTATGTAGGTTTCCTGCTCAATCTTTTTCGAATCAAAATACCTTAGTACTATGTAAACTACTTAATTTTCATTGTAACTATTTAGCACGACTTATTAACCGCCAACCCTGACTGCCGTAAGGCAGGTTCAGTTGGCTGGCTGTTCAAAATAGAAGATTTAAATATGTATCTAATATTTTGAACAACAACAACAACAACAACAACAACAACAACAAC
>JALZVK010000192.1 GCA_023301005.1 Saprospiraceae bacterium
TGGAAATTACTGTTTTGAGAAAAGATATTATTTTTCCAATAAGCTCTTACATATTCATAATATGCTTGCTCTGAATTTGCATTATAATTTGCACTTCCACTCCAAGTCAATAAACTTGCTTCACCTTGTCTTGTCTCCATCAAAGGAGCAATAGTAGGTTGAATCAAACTATAATGACCTCTCTTAGGTTCTGCATCTGACCATGACTCTAGGTAATGATTAGAAGGAGCGATGTAAGTACATTTAGCAGCAGTTTCATTTTTATATCCAGAAAGAGAAACTGTTGTTTTCACTTTTTCTAAACCTGATAAGAATTTATCAGAATTAGGTAAATCAAATGCAGGATTTGCGCCTTCCATTACTATTACAGCATTTACACTTCCTGAATTCATTTCATTTATCAATCCTTGAATTTCAGAATCAATACCTTGACGCTGTAATGATGCTCCTGCAAAAGTTAAAGTAGAACCATAGTTTCCTAATAAACTATTAATTGCATTTACAAGAGTTTGCTCTCCTACATTATTAGAATCAGAAACTACTAATGATTTTCCTTGATGAGCTAATAATTCACCAGCTACTTTTGCTAAAGCTTTTTTCGCGTTAGCATTTAAACTAGGAGCACTTACACTTTGACCACCAGTTTTTGCTGCTACTGCATTATATAAATGTGCAATAGCAGAACCTTGCTCTGAAGGTCGAATCAAAACTCTATCATCTGCATTAGATCCTGTTAATGACATTCCAGCCTCCACTTGAATGTGGCGAGACATAGAAGGATTATCTAAGCTTTTAATTTTTCTATTTTCAGCATATTGACTTGCATACTCTACAGGAGAAATCCAAGTTCCTAAAAAGTCAGCTCCGAAACTTACAATTACTTGAGCTTTGTCAAACATGTAATTTGGAATTGATTTATCTCCAAAACTTTCTTGATTTGCTTGTAGTATTGCAGAACTTGAAATCGGGTCATAAGTAACTACTTTCGCACTTGGATAAGCAGCAGTAAATTCTTTGAGTGCTTGTTTTCCAGTAGGTGATAACATTGTGTTACATACCACACGGATATTTCCAGTCAAACTAGCTTTCACTTCTTTATCTAAATCTCCCCAACCTATTTTTGCTCCATCTTTCGTTGGATATTGATATCTATTAGAATCATAAAGACTCAAAACAGAAGCCTGCGCTCTCGCACTCGTACCACCTCTAGTAACTTTAGATAAACTATTTCCTTCAATTTTGATAGGTCGTCCTTCTCTTGTTTTTACTAAAACAGAGCAGTAATCACCACCTTGTACAAATGTTGTTGCATAATAATTAGCAACTCCAGGTACAATTGCATCAGGCTTAGTCACATAAGGAATTGCTTTCTTCATCGGTATCTCACAACTAGCAGCAAGTGTTGCCGCACCTAATCCAAATCCCATATATTTTAAGAAATCACGACGGTTGCTCGTATGATTTTCTGCAACTTCCTCATCTGCAAGTGTATCGATGATAGGTAATTCTACGAATTCAGATTTTGCTGAATCAAAAAATTCTGAATCGTTTGTCAAATCCGACGCTCCTATCCAAACTTGTGAGTTATTTTGTTCTTTCATTTTATTTATATAAAAATCTAAAAAAATTGAAGTTTCTTATTTTATGATATTAGTAAAGAATTAGTAGTGACATTTTTGACATTCAATTCCTCCAATATCTTCAACAGTTACTGCTGACCTCGTTCCATCCTCTATCTCTTGGTGATAATTTTTCCAAGTCGCATAATAATCATTATTGAAATCGACTTTCGTTTCACGGTGACAGTTCACACACCATCCCATAGATAAAGGTGCATATTGAGCCAATACTTCCATTTCCTCTACAGGACCATGACAAGTTTGACATTCTTGTTTTCCTACTGTTACGTGTTGTGCGTGATTGAAATATACGTGGTCAGGTAAGTTATGAATTCTAGTCCAATTGATAGGGCCTTGAATCTTATCATCTAATCCCATTCCTTTATTTCGATTAGTCAATGAAGTTACAATTCCTTGCCATTGAGCATCTACAACCGCTTCACCTTTAGCATTTATCTTTTCAATTTTTGCATCTGCATTCGTCTCGTTATAATCATCTACATAATTAGTAGTAATCCACTCTTTATATATTTTTTCAATATCCTCATCACTCATAGAGTTATAATTATCTACATAAGCTCCTTTATTAGGATCATAACCAATTGATGCAAATATCTTAGTCAATTCAGCAGTTCCATATTGAGAACCTTTAGAAATTGCTTTGTGACAATTCATACATGTATTTGCCGCAGGAATCACAGAATGCTTACTACGTCTAGCTCCATCGTGACAATATTGACAATCAATTTTATGTAAACCAGCATGAGTAGCATGTGAAAACTTGATAGGTTGTGTAGGTGCATAACCTTGTGTACGTCCTAAATCAACTGCATTATTTACAGTTTGATAACCTCCCCAAACTACAAAAGCAAAAATGAAAATTGAAACTACAGATGAACCTGTAATAGTTTGCCACATCGTTTGTTTAGCTCCAACAGGTAAACCTGCTTTCACTTTTTGCATTCTACTTAAGTTCGAGCCGATTCTTGCAAGTACTATGGATAGTATAGCTAATATCAAAGCTAACAATCCATACATTAAGTTATTATTGCCTTTAGCAGCGACTCCATTCGGCCCAGGTCCCTCAACACCAGTTGCTTTTGGAGGATAACCTACTGAAGCTACTACATTGATATAATCTAAAATGTTATCAATTTGCCCATCAGTCAATTCAGGGAAAGCAGTCATTACACTTTTATTATACTCTAGATATAATGAATTAGCATACTCATCACCTGTAGCTAAAAAAGCAGAGGAGTTTCTAATCCATTGATATAATTTTTCTCGATCACCTTCCCATCTCTCTTCAACACCAGCCAAAGCAGGTCCTGTCATTTTAGCTTTCATGTTTTTTGCATGACAGCTACCACACTTATTTTTGAATAGCGTCATACCCTCATCAAGCTGTGGAGTACGCTCACCTTGAGCAATTGTGATTGTCAAGGCAAAAAAGAAGAGAAAAAGAACGGATAAACTTTTGATAATTAGGGACTTATACATTCTTATATTTACATTTTTCATAAAAATATTTTGAGCAAAATCTGTTTGTCATTATTTTGTCAGCGCAAATTTATAATTTGTACTCATAATTACCAATATAAGTTATCCACACTAATCTATTTAGATTGCGTCTAAATAAACAAGTTCGTTTAACTTTTCCTTAACTATTATGAAACCTTTGACTTTTTTGATAAAAAAATACATATAAACATAGAGTTATATGCGTTTTTCATGGTTTTAAAAGTTAGGATTTATTTGAGCCAACTTTAATTTTTAAAAATAAAAAAATGCCTTATCAATATTGAAAATATTGATAAGGCGCGCAATGATAGTAATTCTATTTTACATTTTTAAATAAAAATCTTTAGTCAGCTTTATATAGTCTTCAGTATAATCATTTCTTTTTTCAAATTGAATAATCAATTCATCCGTAACCAAAGGTTTCGGTTCTTTTTCAAATTGTAAAAGTAAACGTTCTACTGGTTTGTCTGCTTTCGATTTTACTTCAGTTATTTTTGTACAATGAAAATTATAATTTGCTACCATTTCTTTAAATCGTAAACCTTCTATAAGAGGAAGTATAATACATAACTTACCCTTCTTCTTTAATAATCTTCTAGACGCACTAATCAAATCACCACTTGGTAACTTAATAGTATGTCTTACATTATTACGATTAGATTGAGAAGACAAAGTCCCTCCAGTAAAAAAAGGAGGATTACAAACAATCAAGTCATATTCTTTCCTTGTCAACTTTGCGTAATCTTGTAAAGGAGAATGAATACATTTTAATCTATCTGCAAATGGACTGTTTTCCATGTTCTCTATACAAGTACTACAAGCTTCTTTATCTATTTCTACTCCATCAATTATAGCGTTCATTGCTCGTTGTGCAATCATTATTGCAATTACACCTGTACCTGTTCCTATATCCAAAACATCATTAGCATCTGTAACATCTGCCCAAGCTCCTAGTAGGACTCCATCTGTTCCTACTTTCATTGCACATCCATCTTGTTTTATTTCAAATTGCTTGAACTTAAAAATATTTGTGTTCTTAGGTGTTTTAATTTCTTTGTGTTGTGGCATTGTTTTTTTTTTTTGCAAAAATACTGACTAAATATGAGATTCAAAAAAAGGTCTTCTTTTTTCTAAAAGAAATGCAAGATTTTGATATGGAAATAAATTATATATAAAGGCATACTTTTTGAATTCACATATATAAATATCCATAAAGTGTCTTTTGGGATACATTTTACTAATTGTTAAACCTACTAATATGAAATATGTTCTTTTAATAATGATTTCATTATTAACTATAATATTAATCCATTCTTGTAAACAAGATGAAGTTGATATTATTGATACTTCAATAACTGAATTAAGTTTAGATTTAGAAGATGCTTTAATTGAAGCATCAAATGGAAATGGTCTTAGTTATTTTAAACTACCTAATAGTGATGATTATGATAAAATACCTCAAGATCCAAATAATCCTCTAACTGCAGAAAAAATAAAATTAGGTAAATTACTTTATCATGAAACAGGTTTGGCAATTAATCCTATGAACGAATTATCTGAAGGAACTTACTCTTGTGCTTCATGTCATTTCGCTTCTGCTGGTTTTCAAGCTGGAAGATTTCAAGGTATAGGAGAAGGTGGTGTTGGATTTGGAATAAATGGTGAAGGAAGAGAAAAAGGTACTTTATATTTAGCAGATCAAGTTGATGTTCAAGCTATACGTACTCCAACTGCAATGAATGGTGCTTATCAAAAAATTATGCTATGGAATGGTCAGTTTGGTGCAACGGGTATGAATGTAGGAACTGAAGCTAACTGGACTGCTGGTACTCCGAAAGAAACTAACAATTTAGGATTTGAAGGTCTTGAAACGCAAGCTATTGCTGGATTAGGTGTACATAGAATGGATATTGATTCTAATTTTTTAAATAACTATCCTGTATATAAAACTTATTTAGATGATGCTTTTCCTAATGTGCCAACAAGTGAAAGATATGCCTTAAAGAGTATAGGATTAGCTATTGCTGCTTATGAAAGAACATTGTTATCTAATCAATCTCCTTTTCAAAAATGGTTAAGAGATGATGAATTAGCATTGAACGAAATGGAATTAAAAGGAGCTCTTTTGTTTTTTGGAAAAGCAAATTGTAGTAGTTGTCATACAGGTCCTGCATTAAACAAAATGGAATTCCATGCTATTGGTATGAATGATTTATTTGAATGTCCTGAAGAAGTTTTTAAATCTGATGAAAGCTCAATAGAAAATATGGGTCGTGGAGGTTTTACTCAAGATCCTGATGATAATTATAAATTTAAAACACCTCAACTCTACAATATGAGTGACTCTCCATTCTTAGGACATGGTGCAAGTTTTAGAAGTATTCGAGATGTTGTAGTTTATAAAAACAATGGAATTGCAGAAAATTCATCTGTACCAAATGCTCAGTTATCAAATCATTTTCAGCCTTTGAATTTGACAGAACAAGAAATCAATGAATTATCTGAATTCTTAGAAACAGGTTTGCGAGATCCTAATTTAAAAAGATACGAACCAGATGTTCTACCTTCTGGAAATTGTTTTCCATTTAATGATCCATTAGCGGCCAATGAGTTAGGTTGTAATTAGTACTCTGTAACAAAAGTTGTTTGAGGCATATTTTAAAATAAAACATCAAACATCCCGAATTTTCGATTTAGAAAATTCGGGATGTTTATTTCAAATTAGAAAAATGTTATAATGTTTTTGCTTCGCTTTTATTTTATAGTTATTTAAACTATAAATTAGATACTGCTTTTTTTCAAATATCCTCTAACGTACATACATTGCGAATCAAACGACAAAAGCGAAATTAACCCACCTTTTTAAAAACATATCTTGATGTTTTTTCTTAATATTACAATCAATTATATAATTGGAAAAAAACCTATTCGATATGAACAAAAATATACTCATTACTCCCAAATTTATTTTTCCTCTTTTCCTTCTTTTTTGCTTTGTTGGAACACTACAAAGTCAAATAGTAATAAGTGAATTTTCTGCTGCCAATCAAGGCGACTTTAATACTTCACTTGGAGATGATAATACAGATTGGATTGAGCTACAAAATCAAGGAACTTCCTCTGTTGACATTGGAGGTTATTTTTTAAGTGACCGTTTAAGCAATCCTGATAAATGGGAAATCCCTGCTGGAACTAATTTAGCTGCTGGTGATTATATCAGAATTTGGATGTCTGGACTTGATGGAACTTTTGGTGGAGACTTACACACTAGTTTTAAAGTTACTCAAACTAAAAATAACGAAGACATCGTTCTTGCTGATCCTTCTCAAAATGTTATTGATTTTCATGAGTTAGATGTTCCTAATCAAATACATCACTCTTATGGAAAAGATGCTAACAATAATTGGGGAATCAGTACCGACCCAACTCCAGGTAATCCAAATGGAACTATCTATGAAGCTTATGCTGAGAAGCCAAGTATGTTTCCTGATGGTGGATTCTTTTCAAGTCAAGTAACTGTAAGTATCACTCAACCTGTGGGAACTACAGTTCATTATACGACTGATGGTAGTCGTCCTAACAATAACTCTGCATTATATACTGGAGATATTACTTTAACTGAAACAACAGTTTTACGGGCAGTTGCAATTAGTGACAACTCTAATGTTTTACCGAGTTACTTTTCTACAAATTCTTTCTTTGTTGATGATTTCCATACTGTTCCAGTTGTATCTGTTTCAGGTGGTGCTCAAATCAGTTCTCTTTTGGCTGGTCAACAATCTGAACCTTTAGGTTACTTTGAGTTATTCAATGAAGCTGGAGAAGAAGTAGATGAAGGACAAGGTTTCTATAATAAACATGGTAATGATTCTTGGGCTTATGACCAAAGAGGTTTTGACTGGATTATGAGAGATCAAACTGGTTATGATGATGATGTTTCAGGTCAAATATTTGAACAAAAAGATAGAACTGAATATCAAAGATTAATTTTCAAAGCTGCTGCTAACGATAATTACCCTGCGGAAAATGGTGCTCACATTAGAGATTCTTATGTTCATACTTTATCTCAGTTAGCAGATTTAGAAATGGATGAAAGAACGTCTAAAGCTTGTGTGGTTTATGTTAACGGTGAATATTGGGGAATATATGATATGCGTGAAAAAGTAGATGATCATGATTTCACAAAACACTATTACGACCAAGGTCGTGAGTGGATTGATTTTATCAAAACATGGGGAGGAACTTGGCAAGAGTATGGAAGTTGGGATGATTGGTATGATTTACGTGAATTCATTTTTAATAATGATATGACTGATTCTGCTAATTATGCATTTGTAGAAGAACAATTAGAAGTAGTAAGTATGATTGACTATGTATTGTTACATGCGCATATAGTTAGTCAAGATTGGTTAAATTGGAATACTGCTTGGTGGAGAGGTAATAAGCCTACAGGTGGTGCTCAAAAATGGCGATACATTCTTTGGGATGAAGATGCAACTTTTGGTCATTATATCAACTACACAGGTGTACCAAATACAACTGCAAATGCTGACCCTTGTAATGTGGAATTGATTTCTACAGACTTTGAAGGTCACATCCAAATGTTTACCAATTTATATGAAAATGAAGATTTCAGGCAACTCTACATCAATCGTTATGCTGACTTGAATAATACTTTTTTCACTTGTGATTATATGATTGGATTATTGGATAGTATGATTGCTGTGATTGAACCTGAGATGCCTCGACAAGTTGCTCGATGGGGAGGAACTATGGGTGGATGGGAAGCCAATGTGCAAGAGTTAAAAGATTTTATCTTAACTCGATGTAATAATATTGATCAAGGGATTGTCGATTGTTATGATGTGACTGGACCTTTCTCTTTGGTTGTAAATGTTGAACCTGCTAACTCTCCTAATAAAGTAAAAGTGAATACACTTATTCCAAATCAATTCCCTTACTCTGGAGATTATTTTGGAGGTATTGATATATCATTGGAAGCTGTACCTGGAGGTGATTGGTCATTCGATCATTGGGAGGTTGCGAATCAAACTTTTGCACCTGACCAATTCGCAATGGCTATACAATTGAGTATGGAAGTTTCAGAAGAAATTACTGCTTTCTTTGTTCCTGGTATTCCTTGTGGAGAACCAGCTGACCTAGTCGTAAATCCTTTCTTCTTTAGTGCTGATATTGAATGGATTGGACCTCCAAATTCTATTAGCTATGAAGCTCGTTATAGAGAGATTGGTACTGTAGATTGGATTTCAGTTTCAACTGCTGATTTGGATGCTGAATTTTTCAATTTGGCTGACTGTACTGATTATGAATTAGAAGTTAGAACGATTTGTCAAGTCTCATTAAGTAGTTATGTTTCTACAACTTTCTCAACAGAATGTACTACGAATACTTCTGAACTAGAAGGTAGTAATATCAATAACTTTAAAGTGTTCCCTAATCCATTTAATGATATATTAAATGTCGAATTTGATTTAGGAGAAACTGAAAATGTTACCATAGAAATGTACACTCTTCACGGTCAATTAGTAATGAATAGAAATTTAGGAAAATTGACAGAAGGAAATCATATTTTACCAGTACCATTTAATTCTAAATTAAGTAGTGGAATGTATCTACTTAGAATTGTTACTGAAAATGGCTCTGTTGTAAAACGAGTTATGAAAGGAATTTAAATTCCTTTTTATAATTTTCTAAAATATCAAGAAAGCCCATATAGATAACATTCTATATGGGCTTTCTCTTTGAAGTAACCTCTACCCTATTTTTTCGTTTAAATTATGTATTTGGAAATTGTAAATTAATTGAAATAAAAATATTGTAATATTGTAAAAACATTTAATTTACATTTTTAATCTAATTATAGATCTAGATAAATTTATTTTTAATAAAAAACTAAACAATGTCTTCGACAATGACTAATCAATTATCGCAGAGAATTTTACAGATGTCTGAATCTGCTACAATCAAAATGGCTCAAATGGCTCGTGATTTAGCAGCAAAAGGACATGATGTAATTAGCTTAAGTTTGGGAGAACCTGACTTCGATACACCTCAACATATCAAAGATGCTGCTGCAAAAGCACTTACTGATGGATATACTAAATATACGCCTGTTCCTGGGTTAGTTGAATTACGTAAAGCTATTGTTACAAAATTCAAAAGAGATAATAATTTAGATTTTGATATTAATCAAATTGTCGTTTCTAATGGTGCTAAACAATCTATTGCTAACTTAGCATTAACGCTTTTGAATGATGGTGATGAGGTGATTATTTTTTCTCCTTATTGGGTTTCTTATTATGAAATCGTTCGATTGGGCGGTGGTGTTCCTGTTCCTGTTTATGCAGGAATTGAGCAAGATTTTAAAGTAACAGCAGAGCAAGTTAAAGCTGCTATTACTGATAAAACAAAATTAGTTTTATTCTCTTCGCCTTGTAATCCTACAGGTTCGGTTTATACTCATGATGAATTAAAAAGTATTGCTGATATTATCGCTGAACGTGAAAATATTTATATCATCTCAGATGAAATCTATGAGTATATAAATTTCACAGGTGGACATGCAAGTATTGGTTCATTTGAAAACGTTAGAGATAGAACAGTTACTGTAAATGGTTTCTCCAAAGGTTTTGCAATGACAGGTTGGAGGTTAGGATATATTGGTGGTCCGTTGTGGATTGCTAAGGCTTGTGCAAAGATGCAAGGTCAATTTACAAGTGGTGCAACTGCATTCGGTCAAATGGCGGCAGCTCATGCGCTTACGTCTGATTTGTCACCGACATTTAAAATGCGAGAAGCATATTTAAAAAGAAGAGATTTGGTCAAATCTTTATTGACTGAAATTCCAGGAATGAAAATCAATGATCCTCAAGGTGCATTTTATATCTTCCCAGATATAAGTTCTTTCTTTGGTAAAAGTGATGGAACAACAACTATCAATAATGCTAATGACTTTTGTGAATACCTTTTACAAACAGCTTATGTAGGAGTAGTTACAGGTTCTGCATTTGGAGCAGATAATTGCTTTAGAATTTCTTATGCTTCTTCTGAAGAAAAACTAATTGAAGCAATTAAAAGAATTAAAAAAGCAACTTCTAAATTATCATAGAAGTCTTTCTAAAACAACTTCAATAAAAAGAGAGGTTTGCTAAATTCTTTACAAGAATTAGCAAACCTTTTTTTATTAAAATATGTTTCAATTCACTTTTTTAGCGTTAGTAAAGTAGTTGTTTAAAAGAGAATTGAGATAAGGAGTAATTCACACCTTTTTCATAGACTTTTACCCTTGAAAAAGTCAATCATTTTTTGCAACTTCTCTATTATTATTATTATTGTTGTTCTTAATATAGTTATGAAAAAAGGAATCACACTTATTTTAATACTTTTCCATTTTGGGCTTTCCGCTCAAAACTTCATTGGTAATCCTAACTTTGAGGAAATCAATGAGTGCGAAGAGTATGGTTCTAAATGCGCTTCGGAAGCGTGGTTTAGAATCCCACCTTATGACCTAACCGTAACTGACAAAGTCAAAAGAATTGCTCATACAGGAAAGGTATCTGAGATTTTAGTTTTGGAAAATACTCGACATCCTTTGAGTCGAAGAGTCTTTTTATATACCAAATTATTATGTCCACTCATCAAAGGCAATGAGTATCAACTTTCTTTTTATTTGCATCCACTCAAAAAAGAAGACTACAAAGTTGAAGCTCTTTTTTCAAAAGAAGAACTGATTGCTGGTATAAAAAATCCTTTATCTTTTCAAGCAAGTTTAGCATTTACAATAGAAGAAGAAATTAGTAAACCTGATGCAGATGGTTGGAAAAAAGTTCAATCTAATTTTACAGCTACAGGTGAAGAAATCTTTCTTACGTTGGGTTATTTTTCAAAAGAAGAAATCAAAGCAACTCGAAAAGAGTTGAGTAATTCCAAAGGTGATATTATTGTTTTGGTTGATGATATTTCATTATTTCCGATGGATAAAACGGAACAACTTTGCGATAGTGCGGAAGTTCAAAAAATGAAATTGTACGAACAAGATCATCGTCATACTAATAAAATTTCTGTTGATTCAAATAATGTCGAATATGGAATGGAAGTAAAAGAATGGAATAATAATTTTTTTGAAAAACCTGAGGCGGATTCTATTTTAGAAAAAGAAAGAATCGTTGATACCACTAAACCTATCATTGAAGATAAAGAATGGAATGAAAAAGATACTTTGGTTTTTGAAATTCCGCATGTTGCTTTTGAGTTTGACGGTATAAAAATTAACGATGAATTTCAAAGTAAATTAGATAGTTTTGCTTTGCAAATTCAATATTTGAATCCTGAAAAAATTCAATATATCGGGCATACTGATAGCATGGGTTCTTTAGATTATAATCAACAATTATCTGAACGTCGTGCTCAAGCTGTTCAATTATATATGTATCAATTTGACTATTTTCAAGATCTAAATTTTGAAATTATTGGCAAAGGGGAACTCTTACCAAAAGCGGATAATAAGACTATCGAAGGTAGGCAACTCAATCGACGTGTGGAGATTGTTATATTTAAAAATAAAATGAATTAAAAAGTGTGTAGGTGTATGTGTGCCTATTCAGAAATCGCTCGATAACATATACACTTAAATACCTATACACATATACACATTCAAAACCATGAACGAATTTCTACAACAAAGCATCTACTTCCTTTCCCTCAATCCACCTCGTATAGAAAAGTGTTTAAATCATTTAAACGAAAAAGAAGTTTGGCGCAAGCCAAATGAAAATACCAATAGCATTGGAAATCTAATCCTTCATCTCTGTGGAAATATAACTCAATACATTCATTCTAGTTTGGGAAATGAAAAAGATATTCGACAACGAGATATAGAGTTTTCTACTCCGAATGGTTTTTCAAAAAAAGAGTTACTCCTAAAAATAACAGAGGTAACAGATAAAGCAATTTACATTATTCAAAATACAACTGAAGAAGATTTGATGAGAAAAAGAATGGTACAAGGATTCGATTATACAGGTATCGCAATCATCATTCATGTAACGGAACATTACTCTTACCATGTTGGTCAAATCGCACTTTGGACAAAGCTTTTAAAGAATAAAGATTTAGGTTTTTATGAGGACAATGATTTGAATATTTTAAATGATTGATTTTTTAAATTGGTCATTTACCTTTTTTAAGAATTGAACATAAGTAAGAAACTTTCAAATATTACTTTCACTTTTCTTAGTTTTACATTCAACAAAACACCATTCATCATGCCTAAAAATTTCTTTAAAGTATTACTTATTTGGCTAGTTGTTGAGTTTATAGTTAGTTTCTTGATTTCTCAAGTCAACATTTATTATTCCAATAAACTTTCCGACGGAGTATATTCTATGTCTGACCTTGGAAGTATACTAATCGTTCTTGGATTCTTTAGCTTGGTTATCAAAGGCTTAACACTTGGATTAGGGTTAAGACATTTAGTAAGAAGTAATAATCACAAAGTTTCTCTAGGAGCAATTTTTAGTTTTGTAGGTGCTTTTATTATTATACCATTTATTATATCTACTGCTCTTACATTCTATTATTATAAATCAGGTTACTATGAAGGCACTACAGATTCCTTTGATATTCAGCAATTATATTTAGTGGCGGCAACTAATTTTGTTATATCTCTTATGATGGTTCTGATTACATTTACTGTGGCTGGTCAATGGAGAATATTTAGGAAAGCAGAAAGAAATGGATGGAAGTCATTAGTTCCAATTTTAAGTATGGTAGAGACAACTCAAATTGCAAAGAAACCAACAAGCTGGGTATTTTTTCTTTTTATTCCTTTCATCAATATCATCGTGTATATATTGTTATTATCAGCTCTTGCAAAGACATTTAAGAAGGATGGATTATTTGCCTTAGGCTTGTTCTTCTTACCTTTTATCTTTTTTCCAATACTTGGATTTGGAGACTCAAAATATATCTATGCTGAAAATAAAATAGAAAAAGATGAGTTGAATATTGAGGATCATTTGGTGGGTGATACAGGACTTTAAAGATTCGACTTATTTTATATTGAACAATAGAAACATTACTTGTTTCTATTGTTCAATATTCTAAATTATTTAAAACTCTTAGACACAATCCAATCCTTAGTTCCATGCCCATAAGAGTAAAATCCTTCTCCAGATTTCCTTCCTAATTTACCCGCAGTAACCATATTCACTAACAAAGGACAAGGTGCATATTTAGGATTTCCAAAACCATCTTTCAATACATTTAAAATCGAAAGACAAACATCCAACCCAATAAAATCTGCTAATTGCAAAGGTCCCATCGGATGCGCCATTCCTAATTTCATCACAGTATCAATTTCATTTACACCTGCTACACTTTCATATAAAGTATAAATCGCTTCGTTAATCATCGGCATCAAAATTCGATTCGCAACAAATCCTGGGTAATCATTTACCTCAACAGGAACCTTTCCTAGTCCTTGTGAAAGTTGCATGATTTTCTTTGTTACAGATTTTGAAGTAGCATAACCATTTATCACTTCTACCAATTTCATTACAGGAACTGGATTCATAAAATGCATTCCAATTACCTTATCAGGTCGAGAAGTTACTGCTGCGATTTTTGTGATAGAAATCGAAGAAGTATTAGTTGCTAAAATCGTTTTTTTAGGAGCCGCTTCATCTAAACTTTTAAAAATCTTTAATTTCAAATCTACGTTTTCAGTTGCAGCCTCTACAACCAAATCAGCTTTTCCAACTCCTTTTTTCATATCAGAAAAAGTAGAAATATTTTTTAAAGTTGTTGCTTTATCTTTTTCAGAAATTCTTTCTTTTGCCACCATTCGGCTTAAATTTTTATCAATAGTTGCCAAGGCTTTTTCTAATGCAGTTTCCGAAATATCAACTAATGATACATTATAACCTTTCATCGCAAAAACATGAGCAATTCCATTTCCCATAGTTCCTGCTCCGATAACTGAAATATTTTTCATAAAATTGGGTTTTTATTTAAGAGTATCTTTGATATTTTAAATATACTCTAAGTTCAATAATTTTTGGTGCGAAAATAGAGCTTTCATTTGTTAAATAATAACATTCTTTATTTAGATATATAATGAGAAATAAATTATTTCTACTTTTTTTATTTTTTACTCAAATAGGATTATCGCAAAGCGATACCATTGAGTATAGTACTTTCCGTATAGAATTGGATTCTTTTGTGGTTACCGCTTCTAAAAAAGGGTTTGACATAGAAGATTTTATTGAGATGGTTCAAAATGATGAATCCTTTTATATTGCTTTTCAAAATATTCGAGGGCTCTCCTATCACTCTGATAATGATTTAAAAATGTTTTCTAAAAAAGGAAAAGTCAAAGCAAGTTACCTCGGTACAATTCATCAAACTTCTGATGGAAAATGTCGAACGATGGAATCACTCAATCCTGTTATCGAAGGAAAATATTATAGAAGAAAAAAAATCAGATACTATACTGCCAAGATGCACGACCGATTATTTTTTACGCATGGTGAAGTTTGCGGAATGGATAAAATCGAAGATCAAAAAATTCATAAAGATTCTAAAGATTTAAGTGGAATGGACAAACATATTAATGAATTAAAAAAATTAATTTTCTATCCTGGACAAAAAGCTGATGTTCCTTTTATCGGAAAGAAAACTGCCATCTTTGAAAAGAACATGGCGAAGTATTACGACTTTTCTATCACTTCAAAAACTTATGATACGGGAGTTGATTGTTATGTTTTTACTGCTAAAGTGAAAACTGATTCTAAAAAAAGTAAAACTGTCGTTAAATACATCGAAACCTTTTTTGACAAATCTTCTTTTCAAGTCATCGCTCGTAATTATCATTTACAACATTATGGAGCTGCTTTTGACTTTGATGTAAAAATGGATATTAAACTCACTAAGGTCGAAGAGAAATATGTTCCTGAATATATTACTTATGATGGAATGTGGGATGTCCCTGCGAAGAAACCTGAAATCTCGAAGTTTACGATTAGTTTTTATAAGTATGAATAATTTTAAGGTTGACGGCTGACGGTCGCTTCGCTTGTTGGTTGACGGTTGACGAAAAAATTTATAAACGATTTATCTTTAAGCGACCGTTCACCGTACAACCGTCAAGCGAAGCGACCGTCAACCGTACATCCGTAAAACCGTCAAACATCATACTCATCCAACTCCAAAGTCTCAATAATTCGAATCAACTTTTCCGCATATCTTTTATCCGTTGCATAACCTGCTTTTCGCAAACCATAAGCCCAACCTTTATAATCCTTCGTTCCCAATTCTTGCAAATGCTTATATCTTTTCCCTTGCAAAAAAACACTATGCGCACGGTAACTGTCCCAAACGTTTTTATATTTCCTAAAAAAATCTTTATGCGTATCATCTGTAAAATTTGCGCAATGACCTTTATGACATTTTCTAGAAAAACACTTAATTCCAAAATGATTATTATTCATTCTAGCCAATCGACTTTCACCTGCATCACTTTCTAATAATCCTTGAGCAAGTGTGATACTTGCAGGAATATTATAAAATTTCATTTCAGCGACTGCAATATCAGCGTAACGTTTTACATAATCATACACCGTTTTTTGTTTTGCTATGACGACCTCACTAGGAATATTTTTACGCGTTGCGTAAGTAGGACTCATGATAAATGTCAAATTCGCAAAAGTGTTCGCTCGATTATCTTTTACTTTCTTTTTAGGTTTTGATTTTTCAGGTTTTGAAATAGAAGCCAAAGGTTGTTCAGGTTCAAAATAAGGTAAAGGTTTCGCAGATACATTTTCTGATTTAACCTCTTCTTTATTTTTTGTAACAACCGTTTTTTGTTGAGGTACTTTTTGAGTGGTTGGTCTTTTAGAATACGAAACTTGATGAACAACATTTTCGTATTGAGATATAGGATCTTGTGCACTACTTCCTGCAGCTTGCAAATTAAAATTTAAGCTGATGTCTTTTTTTAAAATGATAAACAAAGCAAAAAGAATCAATATCAATTTCATCCAATTGAGTTTTACAAAAGTCGATGCAGATTCGTAATTTACTTTGCTGAAGTTTTTGATTTTAGTAATTCCATATTTCATGATTAAGATTTTTGGATGAATTGAAAGATTGTAAATATTCAGCACGAATTCGTAACCGCCAACCTCAGTTGTCAGGTTGTTCTAAAATAGAGAACAATCATTGTATGATTAGTTATTTGAGCAACTACTTCGAAACAACTAGCCAACTGAAATTGGTGGTTACGAATAAGAAACTGAATAGCTAGGATAGATTTTAATTCTTCAAAATGTTTTCGTTTGATTAGGGTTTGCAATATAAAACAATTTGTTTTTATTTACCAAATAATATTTAAACATTTTGTTTAAATAAATTTTAAATCATTGATAATCAATAACTTAAAAGCATTTGAAATTTTAAATAAAAAATTTAAAAACCTTTTTACTTAGTGTACAATTTACACTACCTTTGTTTTAATAAACAATTAATTATGATTCTTATAGCAGATTGTGGTTCAACAAAAGCAGATTGGAAAATTCTAAAATCAACTGGCGAAGTCGATACTCAATCGACTCGTGGTTTTAATCCATTCATCCAAAATGCCGAAACTATTGAGAGTATGTTAAAAGAAGACTTCGATGATAGTTTGGCGAAAAAAGAAGTGAAGCAAGTCTTTTTTTATGGTGCAGGATGTTCTGAT
The DNA here is from genome assembly GCA_023301005.1 of Saprospiraceae bacterium. Classification (GTDB taxonomy): domain Bacteria; phylum Bacteroidota; class Bacteroidia; order Chitinophagales; family Saprospiraceae; genus CAJQQY01. Next base: position 16,897 of record JALZVK010000192.1, read on the forward strand.
GCTCATCGTTGTAATATTGTCGAAGTTGCGTTACAGCAATTATTTACTGATGCAAAAATTAAAATTCATCATGACTTATTAGCAAGTGCTAGAGCGTTATGTGGAACTGAACCTGGCATTGCTTGTATATTAGGAACAGGTTCTAATTCATGTCTCTATGATGGAATTGAGGTCATTGATAATGTTACCAATGTAGGTTCATTGTTAGGCGATGAAGGAAGTGGTATGCATCTCGGAAAAGAATTGTTACGAGGATATTTTTATAGAGAAATGCCTGAAGAAATCCGAACAGCTTTTGAAGTTTTTTGCCCTGATGGGAAGCGTGGAATTTTAAATAAAACTTACGACTCTCCTACCCCAAATGTTTACCTTGCTTCTTTCTCAAAATTCCTTTCTCAAAATAAAGAACATCCTTATATTCAAAATATAGTTTACAATTGTTTTGATGAATTTATCACAAGACATGTACTCAAATATGAAGGCAATCAAAAAATAAAAATCCATTTTGTAGGTTCGGTAGCTTTTCATTACAAAAATATTTTAGATGTTGTTTTAGCGAGTCATAGTTTATCCTTAGGCAAAGTGATAAAAAAACCAATTGACAACCTAGTCGCTTTTCATCAAAAAATAGCTATGCAATAATTTTAATTCTGAAT